>DAIOVR010000092.1:4896-9739 GCA_036758905.1 Beijerinckiaceae bacterium
GTTTTAATCGGGTTGACGGATACGAATTTCGCGCCGCGCTTTTTAAGTTTTCCAAGCCCCGCTTTAATCGGGTTTGAGCCATGATCTTCGGCTACGCCAAAGAGCAGGAAATATTTGGTGTGTTTCCAATCGGGCTCGCCGAATTCCCAAAAAGAGCCGCCAAAGGTGTAAAGGCCTGCGGCTGCCATATTGACCGAGCAAAAGCCGCCATGGGCTGCATAATTCGGCGTGCCGAATTGGGTGGCCCACCATCCCGTTAAGCCTTGGCTTTGATCGCGGCCTGTGAAGAAAGCGAGTTTTTTGGGGTCAGTCTTGCGGACATTGCCGAGCCATGAGGTGGCGGTTTGAAGCGCTTCTTCCCATTCGATTTCACGAAACTCGCCAGAGCCTCGTTCACCAACGCGGATCAAGGGCTTTGAGAGACGACCGGGGGAGTAATGCTGTTTGATGCCTGCAGCACCCTTGCCGCAGATCACGCCTTTGTTGACGGGGTGATCGCGGTTGCCATCAATATAGGTGACGGTGCCATCTTTGAGATAGACTTTAATGCCACAGCGACACGCGCACATATAGCATGTGGTGGTTTTAATCTCATCCCATGTTTTAGGCGAAAGGGCGACAACAGGCTCAGAGGACATGATGACCTCTTGTCTCGACGCGAATGGATCGAGGCTGCTTCAATTATCGTCTCCACCCTTAAAATACAGAATCATTTGTATTTTATGGCATGGTGGACCCATCGCGGCATGGGGCCAACCGTATAACGAACTATGGACAGGTTGGTTACTCGCCCATGGCTTTTCCGGCGGGCCTGCGGGAATCATTGGCGCCATAGACAAATCCGGCTCGCATTTTGCCCGATAAAGCCATATCGGCGACCGTTGCGCTCGCATTCGCTTCTGGTTTTGGCTGACCGACCGCAATGGCTGCAACTGCGCCCCATTGGCCTTGCTCCGTCACCTTATAGCCCATGGCTTCAAGCTTGGCCTTGGTGTCAGGCGAGAAGCCGCGGGTTTCGACATAGATTTCGTCGGGCAACCATTGGTGATGAAAGCGCGGGGCATCGACCGCTTCTTGCAGTTCCATGCCGTAATCAACGAGGTTCAAGATGGTTTCGAGCGTGATGGTGATAATGCGCGCGCCACCGGGCGAGCCTAACACCATGACAGGCTTACCATCACGGGTGAGAATGGTAGGCGACATGGAGGAGAGCGGCCGTTTGCCAGGCGCGATGGCGTTTTGCGGACCTTGCACGAGGCCAAATAGATTAGGCTGGCCGGGCCGTGTGGTGAAATCATCCATCTCATTGTTCAAGAAAAAGCCTGTATCACCTGCGATGACGCCCGCACCAAAAAGCCCATTAATCGTATAGGTGACAGCGACCGCATTACCCTCTTGATCGATCACGGAATAATGCGTTGTCTCAGGCTTTTCATGCGGCTCGGTGCCGGGTTGGAGATCGCTTGATTTCATCGCCATATCGGGATTGATTTTGGTACGAATGGCAGCTGCGTATTCAGGCGATAATAGACGCTCAAGCGGGTTTTTAACAAAGTCCGGATCACCCAACAGCGTGTTGCGATCAAGATAGGCGTGACGCATCGCTTCGGTAATCAGATGAATGCTTTGGGCTGAGCGAAAACCTAAAGATTTTAGATCATAGCCCGACAGGATGGTAAGGAGTTCGCACAAGGTTGTGCCGCCTGATGAGGGCGGTGGTGCAGAAAGAACCGTATAGCCGCGATAGGTGCAGGAAAGCGGTTTCATTTCTTGCGCTTGATAGGACGCGAGATCCGCCTCGCTGATCAGCCCGCCATTGCTGGCATTGGCATTGGCGATGGTGTGGGCAATCATGCCTTTGTAAAAGCCGTCTGTCCCTTTTTCAGCAATGGCGTCAAGCGTTTGCGCGAGATCGGTTTGGATGAGCTTATCTCCAGGCTCAAACGGTGTGCCATCCGGCCGAAGAAAAATTTTGGCGAGTGCAGGATCGGCTTTGAATTTCGCGGTTGCGACTTGGAGAATATCAGTATCGCCGCGCGTCAAAATAAAGCCTTCCCGCGCCAGTTTAATCGCGGGTGCCATGACTTGGGCATGGGGCAATTTACCATAGTGATCATGCGCTAATTCAAGCCCTGCCACAGTGCCCGGAACGCCTGATGCGAGATAGCCGTTAAGGCTTGCGCCTTTCTTCAACGAACCATCTTTTTCCAGATACATATCGGCGCTGGCGAGCGCCGGTGCTTTTTCGCGAAAATTGATAAAATGATCGCTGCCATCGGCAAGATGAAGCGTCATAAAACCACCGCCGCCAATATTGCCACAGCACGGATTGGTAACGGCTTCAGCATAGCCCATCGCAACGGCGGCATCGACCGCATTACCGCCCGCTTTTAAAATGTCGAGACCAATTTCCGCCGCCAAATGCTGGGCTGAGACCACCATCTGATGCTTGGCTTCCAGCCCAGGGAGAGAGGCCGCTTTGAGCGGGCCTTGAAGGAGGGTAGCGAGGCTTAACGAGGCTATCCACAGGGTCAAACGGGCGTATTTCGTTATCGGCATGCTGGCTTTCCTTCAGGCCGTGGGATTGGCACTTTTCGGCAATGTATAGGAGAAAATGGGGTTAGCCCATGGTGGAATCTGACCTATATGGCTGGAAATGGCGGTGATATTTACAGATTGAACGATTCTATGATCTATTCCGTCATGGCCGCGTCGGCCGCATAAAAACAACAAGAACGATCGAATGGGGAGTGAACATGACAAACGCAGCCTGGATTGAGCGCGCACGCGCTGTCATGCCCGATGGTGGATTTGGTAATTTCGAACCAGCAACCTTTATCCGCGAAGGCCGAGGCTCGCGTGTGTGGGATGAGGATGGCCGCGAATATGTCGACTACCTTATCGGGTCCGGTCCGATGTTGTTGGGCCATGGCCACGCGGAAGTTGTGGATGCGGTCGCCGAGCAAATGGCCAAAGGCATGACCTTCTTTGCCAATAACAGTGCCGGCATTGAATTGGCCGAGGAAATTTGTCGCAGCGTGGCGTGCGCCGAACAAGTGCGCTTTGTCTCATCGGGCGGCGAGGCTGATATGTATGCGATCCGTCTCGCACGCGCGTTTACTGGTCGATCAAAGATCCTGAAATTTGAAGGTGGCTATCACGGCATGTCAGCCGAAGCGCAGATGAGTCTGGCGCCATCTTCACTTGTCAATTTTCCGCAGGCTGTGCCCGATAGTGCCGGTATTCCGGATGGTGTGCGCGGTGAGATGTTGATCGCGCCTTATAACGACATTGCCTATCTTGAGAGCCTGCTTACTGAGCATGGCAAAGACATTGCTGGCCTTATCATTGAACCGTTGCAGCGCATTATTCCGCCCGAGCCCGGCTTTTTGGAAGCGGTGCGGGCACTGTGCACGCGCTATGGCATTGTGTTGATTTTCGATGAGATCGTTACAGGCTTCCGTCTTGCCTATGGCGGCGCGCAAGAGCGCTATGGCGTAACGCCGGATTTGTGCACAATGGGTAAAATCATCGGCGGTGGTTTTGCGATCGCAGCCGTTGCGGGCCGCAAAGACATTATGCGGCATTTTGATAAGAATGCCGTCGGGCCTGATCAATGGCTGATGATGATCGGCACTCTATCGGGCAATCCTGTCGGAGCGGTTGCCGGTTTGAAAACCATGGAAGTGTTACGACGAGAGGGCAATTATGATCGGCTTCGCGCCAATGGCGAACGCTTGATTGCGATGTTCCGCAAGCATTTAGACGCTGCAGGCATTGCACATAAGATTGTAGGCGATTCTGTTCTGTTTGATATTTTGTTCACCGATCGCGAGGTGCGCAATTATCGCGATGTGGTGCAGGCGGATTTGCAAAAAAATATTCGCTTCAACGCCGCCTTGCGGGCCAATGGTGTCTTCAAGCCGATGGGCAAAGTGTATGTAAGTCTTGCCTTGACGGAAGAAGATTTTGGGCTGACCGATCACGCGATTGCCAAGGCTGCTGAGGCGATTGCTAACCATTAGGCACATAAGCAAGGGCGAATGAGGCTAAGCGCTCCCGCATCCTATGGGTATAGTATGTGCGGAACAGGGCGATTAGGCTGACCGGAAGCTCTGGTCGGGATTGGCAATCAATTAGTGTCAATTTTGCTCTCATCTTGCCTAAATTTAGGGCTCTTTCTTGTAATTTAAGGTGGTGGCGATCGTTCTGCGCTTGCGTACGAAGCGGCCTAATCGGGCAATTTTTCATAACTTTACTTATATTTTATGGGCCCAGATTGTGATAATCCCCAATGAATCGAGGGGTAATGCACAGTTATCCTTGCAAAATATATCGATTTCTCAGGTTTTCTTGTAATAAGTCGCACCGGCCGCATGAGGCGGTGATTCGTAAAGGAATAGATAAATGGCAGTGAAACCCGCAACCAAAGTCGCCGCAAAAGCAGCCCCAAAAGCAGCCGCCGCAAAGGTCGACGTCATTACCATCAAGCAAATCGCAGCAACGATTGCTGATAACCATGGTCTTACCAAGAAGCAGGCCAACGAGATTTTTGATGAATTCGTTGCAGCCACTGTAAAGGGTTTGAAAAAGGGCGCGAAGATCCGTTTGGCGGGTCTCGGCATCCTCCAGGTTAAGAAGCGCGCAGCCCGCATGGGTCGTAACCCAGCAACGGGCGAGTCCATCAAGATCAAGGCGAGCAAGAAGGTTGCCTTCCGCGTCGCTAAGGAACTTAAGGAAGCCGTCTAATTTAGATCGGTTGTTCCAAATCTAGAAGCAATTTAGGTAGTGCGTTTGTTTTTAGATTCAGAAATAGGGCCGCGGGTTTACCGCGGCCCTTTTT
>DAIOVR010000093.1:0-9686 GCA_036758905.1 Beijerinckiaceae bacterium
GCGGTTCGCGAACCATCTAAACCGTCATTGCGAGCGAACGCGAAGCAACCCAGCTAATGGGTGTTTGATAAGCGTGGTCTTTCCGCTTCTCGGTTTAAAAATAACTGGGTCAGAACCACAAAGTTGCTACGAAACGCCTAACATCAGCTGGGTTGCTTCGCGTTCGCTCGCAATGACGATAAAAAAATGGCCGGGGGATACCCGGCCATTTTGCATTTTAAGCGCTTCGACGTTTGATCACGAGCAACCCGTCGTCGAGCCGCACGTGTCGCACTTCAAGCAGGTGCCGTTCCGCACCAGCGTGAAGTTGGCGCATTCTGGGCAGCTTTCTCCGACATAGCCCTTCATCTTGGCTTCGGCGCGCTTGTCCATGCCGCCGCTTTGCTTGGCGGATCCGGCATTGGTGCCGGGCGCTGCGAAGGTGAGGTTGGCGAGCGCTGCTTCGCCTACCGTCAGCGTTTGCGGGATCACACCCAATTGCTGCTCCAACTCGCTTTTCAGCGCGTTGGCACCAATCGATTGCGGGGCCGACATGGTCGTGGTGTTGCCACCCTGCATCACGGCGAAGCGATCAGCCTTCGAGCGGACAAGACCGCGCGAGACTTGGCTCGGGATGAAGCCTGCGGGTGCCTTGCTTTCGTCATCGCCCTTGCCAAGATCATTGCCGAGTGTTTCAGGCGAAACATGGGCGAGATCGGAGCGACCGAGATAGGAGATGGCCAATTCGCGGAAGACGTAATCGAGAACGGATGTCGCGCTCTTGATCGCGTCATTGCCCTGGACGAAACCCGCAGGTTCAAAGCGGGTGAAGGTGAAGGCTTCGACATATTCTTCCAATGGCACGCCATATTGGAGGCCTAGCGAGATCGCGATGGCGAAATTGTTCATCAACGAGCGGAACGCAGCGCCTTCTTTGTGCATGTCGATGAAGATTTCACCGATGCGGCCATCTTCATATTCACCCGTACGGAGATAGACCTTGTGACCACCAACAACAGCCTTTTGCGTGTAGCCCTTGCGGCGATCTGGCAATTTATCGCGATCACGGATGCGTTCGATACGCTCAACGATGCGCTCGACGATCTTTTCTGCGGTGACAGCGGCGCGAGCCGCTGCTGGTTGGGCGACGAGCGCTTCAACCGCATCATCCATCTCTTCATCATCATCTGAAATCAGTTGCGAGTTCAGAGGTTGCGAGAGCTTCGAGCCATCGCGGTAGAGCGCATTGGCCTTCAAAGCGAGCTTCCAGGAGAGGAGATAGGCCGATTTGCAATCCTCAACGGTTGCGTCATTCGGCATATTGATCGTCTTCGAAATCGCACCCGAGATGAAAGGCTGGGCAGCCGCCATCATGCGGATATGGCTTTCGACCGAGAGATAACGCTTGCCGATGCGGCCGCAAGGATTGGCGCAATCGAACACCGCGTAATGCTCAAGCTTGAGGTGAGGCGCGCCTTCCAGCGTCATCGCACCGCAGACATGGATATTGGCAGCCTCGATATCAGCCTTCGAGAAGCCCAAGAAAGGCAGGAGTTCGAAGGATGGATCCTCAAGCTTCTCGGCAGGCACTTTGAGCGCGCCCGTGAGGAAGCCAGCATCGAGTGTCCATTTATTGAAGACGAATTTGATGTCGAAGGCGGAGCCGAGGCTCTTTTCGACCTTTTCAATCGTCGCGTCATCAAAGCCCTTGGCGCGAAGCGTCGTGTGGTTGATGCCGGGGGCTTGCGCGAGCGAGCCGTGGCCAATCGCATAGGCTTCGATCTCGGCGATCTCGTTTTCACGATAGCCCAGAGTGCGGAGCGCTTCTGGCACAGCCTGATTGATGATCTTGAAGTAACCGCCACCGGCGAGCTTCTTGAACTTTACAAGCGCGAAGTCAGGCTCGATGCCGGTCGTGTCGCAATCCATCACAAGGCCGATCGTGCCGGTTGGCGCAATGACGGTGGCTTGGGCGTTGCGGAAGCCGTGCTTTTCGCCAAGCTTCAACGCCTTGTCCCATGCGGCTTTCGCGTGGGTGACGAGGCGGGTGTCCTTGACCGACGCGTGATCCAGCGGAACCGGATTGACGCTCAAGCCTTCATACCCCTGCGCTTCGCCGTAAGCGGCGCGGCGGTGGTTGCGGATGACGCGGAGCATGTGCTGCGCGTTATTCTTGTAGCCAGGGAATGGGCCGAGCTCGCCTGCCATTTCGGCAGAGGTCGCATAGGACACGCCCGTCATGATCGCGGTGAGCGCGCCGCAGATCGCGCGGCCTTCTTCCGAGTCATAAGGAATGCCGTTGGTCATCAACAAGCCGCCAATATTGGCGTAGCCAAGGCCCAGCGTACGGTAGCGATAGGAAAGCTCAGCGATTTCCTTGGAGGGGAACTGCGCCATCAATACCGAGATTTCGAGAACGATCGTCCAGAGACGAACGGCGTGCTCATAGGCAGCGATGTTGAAGGTGCCATCGCTCTCACGGAACTGAAGCAGATTCAGCGAGGCAAGGTTACACGCGGTATCGTCGAGGAACATATATTCCGAGCACGGATTGGAAGCGCGGATCGGGCCGGAGGCCGGGCAGGTGTGCCAATCATTCATCGTCGAGTTGAAGTGCAGGCCTGGATCAGCCGATGCCCATGCGGCGTAACCGATCTGCTCCCACAAATCGCGGGCCTTCAAGGTCTTGTAGACCTTGCCATCGGTGCGCTTGATGAGGTTCCAGTCGGAGTCGCTTTCAACAGCGCGAAGGAACTCGTCTTTCAAAGAGACGGAATTGTTCGAGTTCTGGCCAGCAACCGTTAGGTAGGCTTCCGAATCCCAGTCGGTGTCATAGACGGGGAAATCGATTTCCTTATAGCCCTGCTTGGCGAACTGGATGACGCGCTTGATGTAGTTATCTGGCACCTGAACGCGGCGGGCCATTTTGATCTCGCGCTTGAGCGCAGGGTTCTTCTCCGGATCAAAGCAGCTTTCGTCTGGGCCATCGCAATTGATGCAGGCCTTCATAACGGCTTTGAGGTGCTTGGAGACGAGCTTGGAGCCTGTGACAAGAGCCGCAACCTTCTGCTCTTCCTTCACCTTCCAATCGATATAGGCTTCGATATCGGGATGGTCGACGTCAACGACAACCATCTTGGCCGCGCGACGTGTCGTGCCGCCCGACTTGATCGCGCCCGCTGCACGGTCGCCGATCTTGAGGAAGGACATGAGGCCCGATGATTTGCCACCGCCAGCGAGCTTTTCGCCTTCGCCGCGCAACATCGAGAAGTTCGAGCCGGTACCCGAGCCATATTTGAAGAGTCGGGCTTCGCGGACCCAGAGGTCCATAATGCCGCCTTCGTTAACAAGATCATCGGCTACGCCCTGAATGAAGCAGGCATGTGGCTGCGGATGCTCGTAAGAGGATTTTGACTTCGTCAGCTTGCCGGTTTTGAAATCGACATAGTGATGGCCCTGTGACGGCCCATCAATGCCATAAGCCCAGTGCAGACCCGTGTTGAACCATTGTGGCGAGTTCGGCGCGACCATCTGGCGGGCGAGCATATAGCGCTGCTCGTCGAAGAAGGTCTGCGCATCGTCCTCGGACTTGAAATAGCCGCCCTTCCAGCCCCAATAGGTCCAGCAACCGGCAAGGCGATCAAACACCTGCTTGGCGCTCATCTCCGAGCCGAAACGCTCGTTCTCGGGCAGTTTGGCGAGCTTGGCCTCATCGGGAACCGAGCGCCATAGGAAGGAAGGAACATCGTTTTCCTCAACCTTCTTCAAATGCTTAGGAACGCCAGCTTTACGGAAATATTTCTGCGCCAAAACGTCAGCGGCTACCTGGCTGAAGGCTTCCGGCACATCGATGTTTTCGAGACGAAACACGATCGAGCCGTCCGGATTGCGAATTTCGCTCGTGGCCGACTTAAAAGCTATCCCGGAATAGGGAGAAACGCCGGCTTTCGTGAAAAAACGCTCAATCCGCATGATACAACCACCCTCAAAAAATACAGGCCACTGCCTGCGAAGCCGAAACCCGGCTCCAAGTCCGCAAAAAAACTGTTTTCCGTGTCTGCCGATTCCCTCGTCACACTCAAGAGGCGAGGGTCAGCAGATCCTTATGCCGATGAATTGCTTCATCGGGTCTTAGCCCCTTTATGGGCAACGCGAACCGGTAATACCTGTTCCGCCGGCACGCCCTGATAACGGGATTTGCGCTCTCGGCCTCAGCGGAACTTTCCGCGTCCGGCCACACAGTGCAATGGATTCGGACCGTAAAACTGACCCCTCATCCCGTCAAGGCCTCAATCAACAATTAGCGTCTAGATTTTGACGCATGACTATATGTTGTGGGTAAATGTAAATAATTCGTTAATAAGTAATGATCCACTCGCAAGTGTCAGATTTTAAAAGAGAATTTAGCTTCGCGTATTTCGAGCGCTGAATAGATGGCTCAACTTAGACGTGTTTCGACGGCGAAAATAAGCCGTCAGCCACACTACCTATGGTCGATTCGGAACCGTGATGATGCTCTTGGTTCGAATCGGCAATGTGACAGCTGTGCGAAAGCCCAGCCGTCATCCAATGAAAAATTCAGCAGGCGGTTTTTCCGCAAGCCCTGACCGATTTGATGGCGGAGGCGAGACTTTCTTGGCCAACCGCGCCGACAATCACACCATCTCCGACGACAAAGGCCGGCGTTCCGCCAATGCGAAGCGCATCAGCAGCGCGCATTGTCGATTGGATAAAGGGGCGAACCTCTCCGGAATCAACGTCTTTGGCCAATCGCACCATGTCGACGCCCAAATCTTTTGCGATCTGCATGGCTTTTTCTTTTCCAACGCGCCCGCGGGACGTCAGGAGTTGCTGGTGAAATGTCATATATTGATCGGCATTCAACTGTTTGCGAACCGCCAAAGCGACAACGGAAGCTTCCACTGAGTCGGGGCCAAGGACCGGAAAATCACGCAAGACCAAGCGCAATTTCGGATCATCCTTCATCAACCCCATCATGTCAGAGAGTGATTTTTTACAATAGCCGCAATTATAGTCAAAAAATTCAACCAAAGTGACGTCGCCCTTTGGATTGCCTAAGACGACACCGTTCTCGGCCTTGATCAGATCATCCGACAATGAAGCAAGCGCTGCTTTTTGGGTCGCAGCTTCTGCCTCTTTCTGCTTTTGATCCAGTGCGTTCATCGCATCTTGGATGAGTTCAGGATGGGTCATCAAGTAGTTTTTTACAATTTCACCGATCTCGGCTTTCTTCGAGTCCGAAAAAGCTTCCTCAGCAAAGGATGCTGAAGGTGAGAAAAGCATGATGAAGATCCCTAAGATGAGGGGCAATTTCCGGGCGGTGAACATTGTGTGCTCCATTAGGGCCTAATTTAAACGTTTGGGGCGGTAATTAAAAATATCGTCGGCTTTCAGCGCGGCAGGCGATCCGGCGGGTAAGAGCTTTTTCGCTTTGTCTGCGTGGTTTACGGCGGATTGCTGATCTCCGATCAAAAATGCTTCTTGCGCGGCGCTATATTCTGCCATTCCAATATTGCCTTGCGAGCCATAGGCCATGGCTAAATACCGCCATGTTTCCGAATCCTCAGGTTCGCGCTGGACCGCATTCGATAATTCTTTGACGGCTTCTGACAGGTTGCCATTCTCACCTGTGGCCAAAAGGGCCCGTCCTAACAGTCCGCGGATCAGTCCCGCTTCAGGCATGATCGACGTTGCACGTTTGAGAGCGGTTACAGCCTCCCGTGCGCGACCAAATTCAAGCAAGACTTGGCCCTTTAGTTCCCAAAAATAGGGATTTTCAGGCTTAATGCGTAGTAATTGTTCGATTTCTGCCAAAGCTTCCGGAATTTTTTTATATCGATAATTCAAAATCGCACGCGCGTAGTGAGCGGGGAGGGACATATCCGAGATCGGGTATTTGCGGCCCACTTCTTCTTGTTTGGCAACAAAGCCATAGAGTTTGGCCCTCATTAGATCGTGCCGCGCCTGAAGCTCTGATGGGTCCTTTTTTGCTAGATATGGACTTGCATCAACGATTGTTTCCAAGCTGGCGATACGGTCTTGGGGCATGGGATGGCTCATCAAATAGGGATCTAGATGTTCGGTTTTGAACATCATGTTCTCACTGAGCCGCTTAAACGTATCCAATAATCCCCGGGGAGATTGCGCTGTCATATCGAGATATTTGATCGCGGCGCGGTCCGCTGCTTGCTCTTCGCCTCGTTGATAGGAAAGTAAGGTTCGCGTGGCGAGCTCCTGAGCGCCCATCATGATACCTACACCGCCCGCACCTGAATTTGAGCTGCGGTTTCCAGCTCCGGCCACCATAGCGCCAGCGCCCAGCAGCATTCCGGCAACCGCCATCATCTGGGCGTTTCCGAGTTGTTCGCGTTGCAAGGTTAAATGACCACCTGCAACATGGCCCGACTCATGGGCAATGACGCCAATGATCTCATTCGGCGTTTTCGATTCCATTAAAGCGCCAGTATTGATGAACATGCGGCGACCATTGGTAACAAAGGCATTGAAGGTCCGGTCATCGATCAAGGCGATTTGAATAGAGCCCTTATTGATGCCGGCCGCGTTAAAAATGGGCGCGGCATATTCCTTAAGCAGGGTTTCTATCTCGGTGTCTCGGATGATCCCATGACTGCCAGCTTGAGAATGGGCAAAATCGAGCAATTGAGCGTTAAAAAAGGCAAAAGCGACCAAGATGGTCGCCAATCGCTTTATGATTTGTCGATTTTTTTGCCCAAATTCCATGGTCTTGCCCAATCCACTACGGCTGACGTTGAGGCGATTTGTGCGCCCCGTCAATTCATCAGGCCGATATAAAGCGGGTTTTAGAGTGTAATAGGGGCATAAGAAGGGCAAAAACCATCCTCGGTGTTAGTCTTGCCCAAACTCCGCTTTGCCCTTACATCTCCGGCCCTCGAAAGGGATCGTTCACATGACAAGCCAGTTTTCTCCAAAATCCGATTTTCTCCGCACGCTTATGGATCGCGGATATATTCATCAATGTTCGGATTTCGAGGGGCTTGATCAAAAAGCCCGCTCGGGGATGCTAACGGCCTATGTCGGTTACGATTGCACGGCGCCTTCGCTGCATATTGGCAACCTCATCTCCGGCATGATGCTGCATTGGTTTCAGCAAACCGGACATCGCCCTATTACGCTTATGGGTGGAGGCACCACGCGCGTTGGCGATCCATCCGGCAAAGATGAAACAAGAAAGCTGCTGACGGTTGAACAGATTGAAGGGAACAAGAACAGCATAAAGGGCGTTTTTGACAAACTCTTGAATTACGGGCCAGACGGTAATGGCGCCATTATGGTTGATAATGCGGAATGGCTCACGAAGCTTAATTATATCGATATGCTGCGTGATATTGGGCGGCATTTTTCGATCAATCGCATGTTAACGATGGACTCGGTTAAGTTGCGTTTGGAACGCGAGCAGGAATTATCCTTTATCGAATTCAATTATATGATTTTGCAAAGCTATGATTTCGTCGAGCTGGCTAGAAACTATAATTGTTCGCTCCAGATGGGTGGCTCCGATCAATGGGGTAACATTGTAAACGGTGTCGATCTTGGTCGGCGGATGGGAACGCACCAGCTTTATGCTCTTACAACTCCGTTGTTGACGACGGCATCGGGCGCCAAGATGGGCAAGACAGCTTCGGGCGCTGTTTGGTTAAATGCCGATATGTTTAGCCCATATGACTACTGGCAATTTTGGCGCAATACAGAGGATGCCGATGTAAGCCGGTTCCTGAAATTGTTTACGCTCTTGTCCCTTGACGAAATTGCTCGTTTATCGGCTCTCGCCGGATCAGAAATCAATGATGCAAAAAAAATCTTAGCGACTGAGGCGACCGCGTTACTCCATGGAAGAGCGGCTGCAGAAGAGGCCGCCGAGACGGCTCGTAAAACTTTTGAAGAAGGCATGGCGGCAGAAACTTTGCCAAGCTTCATTCTACCGATTGGAACGGGGCTACTAGCGGCTAATGTTGCGGTTGGTTTCGCATCTTCAAATAGCAATGCGCGTCAACTTGTCGAGAGTGGTGCTGTCCGGATCAATGACGTTGTCATCACAGACACACGCCGCATACTAACAGCCGAAGATTTCCGCGATGGCGCGATTAAGCTTTCGATGGGGAAGAAAAAGCACGTCTTGATTAAGGCTTAGGCGCATCAATTACCTTTGGAGGTAATTTGCTTGGCGGGGTATCTTCAATTGGCCCGCCAGCTTCGAATAATTTTCTTAAAAATCCGGGAGCCACTGCCGAGAGTGGATTATAGGTAACTTGTGGCGCGGAAATTGGACCATACGCCCGGTAATTAATGGAGAATAGACCTTCATTTTCGCCGCCCAAGAGTTGTCCTAAAAGCGGAATTTTATTGAGAAAATTATTGACCAAATAGGCCGGAATAATTGTGCCTTTCACATCGATATTAGACTTGGCATAATCAATCGTTCCTTCGACCGTGCCGCCTAATACGGGGCCCGACATCACGCCGTCACTAATCTCGATCTTTCCGGCTCCGATTGTAAAGGTCGTATTTAATCTCGAAAATTGAACATTTTTTGGGTCTGTCACGATGGCGCGGCCACCCGGCGCTCCAGCCCGTGTGTTAAGATCAGCAATGGCAGCCTCGTCTAAGATAGCAAATCGTTTGATTGATAATTCGCCTGCTAATGGCTCGCCGGCGGTCGCTATCTGGAATGTCAAAGCGCCCGCATTCATTCGCTTATATAGATCGGTAAAGCGAAGAAGTGATCCCGCATCCGCACTTTGGAT
This sequence comes from Beijerinckiaceae bacterium, assembly GCA_036758905.1. Classification (GTDB taxonomy): domain Bacteria; phylum Pseudomonadota; class Alphaproteobacteria; order Rhizobiales; family Beijerinckiaceae; genus CAIUPE01. The sequence goes on from DAIOVR010000093.1 coordinate 8,784, forward strand.
TACAATAACATTTTGTCCCGCTTCCGAGCGCGCTGATTGTCCAAGGACTGGTTGTTGACCTAGGCGCCCATCCAACCGAAGATCTTTTAAAAGGCTTCCTCGCGTTTGCGCATGAAGATCAGCATTTTTCATAACCTCGCCATTAAATCCTGAAAGTGTCGAAACTTTCAGGTCTAGATCGAGATCTTGACTGATCGAGCCTTGTCCACGTTGCGATGAGAGTGCTGACTTTATTAACGCACGCCCATCGAGCGTTTCACCCTGAATGGAAATTTTATAGCCAATATTGGCTTTTTCAAGAACCGCGCTCACTTTATCATTTGTATTGATACGAAGTGTAGCCAAATTGGCGGAGCGCAATAAACCATCAGATCCAATTTCAGCCTTACCTTTCAGATAAATGCTCGGATCATCGATGATGAGATCGTCAAGTGTAATGGATTCATCGGGTGAAATAGCAATCGAGAAATTAGCCTTTTCGGCTTTGCCTGCTGGCCTTGTCCATCCGGGGATGAGTCCGTTGATGGAAGCTTTAGTAAGATCAAGTTCACCTTTGCCTTTAACCCGTTTGCCGCCGATGCCCTTAAGCGAAAAGCTAAGTGTAATAGGTCCATTTAAAAGGCCCGCTGTTTTAAGGCCCTTTTTTTCCCTTAATAGGTCATCAATGGTCATGACGACATTTGCATCTCTTGTCGTCGCACCATTTTGTTGGTGCATATCAAATTTAGCCGGTGCGCCTGCGAGTTTGCCTTCGCCTTTGATGAATAAGCCCTGGGGAGAAGCACTTACGTGAACAACGCCATTTTCAAGACTTTCAGAACCAAACGCATTTTCTACCAAGAGATCGCTAAGGTCGCCTTCCGCTGAAACTTGAATATCGGATGGCTTTAGATCCGGCTTTTG
>DAIOVR010000094.1:0-6081 GCA_036758905.1 Beijerinckiaceae bacterium
GCGCTCGTTTTCGCCATCTCGATTATTGGTCTGCCTTTCACCCGCTCGGCGATTGAAATGGCCAAGCTTTCGGCTTTTCCGTTTGGGATGGATGTGGTGCATATCCGCGATCTTGATCTTCAGGAAACATCGCCGCTGGAAGGTGTTGTTGGTTTCATCCTCAACATCCTTTGGGCGTGTACCTTTGGGATTGTGCTTTTCTTCGCCTATCTGACAGCGGGTGTTGTAAGTTGCATGACCATCATTCTGATCCCGTTTGGTCTGCAATCCTTTAAGCTGGCAGCGCTTTCGCTGTTTCCTGTCGGACAACGGGTTGTACCCGTTGAAGTGGCCAACATGATCCGTGAAGAGAAGGCGCGAATGCGGATGGATCAGTTCCGGAGATAAAAAATGATTACGCCAATTCAACACGCAGGGTGCGGCCCACTGCAGTTGCGGCGCGGCGCAACGTGTCGAGGGTGACGGACGGAGTGGCCGGATCAAGGAGCCTATCGAGTTGACGGCGACTGGTGTTCATGCGTTCAGCCATACGTGTTTTGGTGAGGCCTTGGGCTTGCATGGCCTCGATAATTTGAGCGGCAATGATTTCCTTAATAGCTTGATCTTCGCACGCCTCTAATATTCCCTGTTCAGCAAGGAATTCATCAAAACTTTCTTCACTTACACGGCCTTTTTTACGCGTCGTCATCCTGTTACCTCTCGTTTACGCTTTAACGCTAGATCAATATCCTGCAATGGTGTTTTCTGTGTTTTCTTGATGAAACCATGCAAAAGGATCATGTATCCATCACCCATACAAAAAATAACCCGCGCAATTTTATGGTTACCCAGATTGCTTCGCACTTCCCAAAGCCCGTCACCAAGCGGCGCACAATGCGGTCTCCCAATTGGCCAACCGAACTCAACCTTCTGAATATCCTTGCCGATGATGTGACGGTCATCATCCGATAATTCGAGTATCCAATCTCGAACGGGCTTATGCCCGAGACTGTTTTCATAAAACCGCGCGTTTAATTTCTTAGAACGGTCTACCATCCTGATAAATGTGCCAAAATTGGCACAAATCGTCAAGGCTCTTTGTAGCTTTCATCTTCCAAATCCACGTTATGTAAGACGTTCATCGATCCAACTCTGGCCCTCTCGCTTAACCCTCCAGCCCTTTTTCTTGACTTTTTGCACCGCACCATGCATGTAGGCGGCACAGCGTCGGTTATCGGCACTGGGACTGCGTGAAGCATTGTCGGGGATCATTTGATCCCGTCTGGCAAAAGAAGTCCCGCCGACCGCCCGGGCGACAAGCGCCCAAAGACTTCGATATTGGCCTCCCAAATCACGCGGGGTGTCCTCCGACCGATCGGCTCGAAAGGGTTGATGGGTCGTGTGAGTCCGACTCCGTCTTTAACCAATCCGCATGTCGCGGCATTGGTGGATTTGATTTGAAAAGAGACCATCTTGACCACATTTAACGATCTAAACCTCAATGAGAAATTGCTGCGTGCGCTAAAGACCGAAGGCTATACAACGCCTACGCCGATCCAAACGCAGTCCATCCCGCCTTTAATGACGGGGAGCGATCTGCTTGGCATTGCACAAACAGGTACCGGTAAAACAGCGGCTTTCGCATTGCCTATTCTTGAACGGTTGTTGCGCGATCCAAAGCCAACGCCACGCCGCGGTTGCCGCGCTTTGATCCTTTCGCCAACGCGTGAACTTGCAGGCCAAATTCACGAGAGCTTCCGCTCCTATGGACGTTTCGCCAAACTTTCGAGCGAAGTGGTTTATGGCGGCGTACCGATCGGTCGGCAAATGCGGGCGCTTTTCAATGGCGTTGATATTTTGGTAGCAACACCGGGTCGTTTGCTCGATCTCGTGAATCAACGCGCTGTTCACTTGGGCGATGTAGAAGTGCTTGTGCTCGATGAAGCCGATCATATGCTCGATCTGGGTTTTATCGTCGATATCCGCAAACTTGTTGCGATGACATCGATCAAGCGTCAAACAATGTTATTCTCAGCGACGATGCCAAAGGATATTGCAGAATTGGCCTCGGCCTTCTTGCGCAATCCGACGCGCGTTGAAGTAACGCCTGTTGCAACAACCGCTGAGCGTGTTGAACAACAGATCATTTTTGTTGATACGGCGCATAAGCAGAATTTGCTCCATAAATTAATGGACGATACGACAATTGATCGTGCGCTTGTATTTACACGCACCAAGCACGGCGCTGATAAGGTTGTGAAACGGTTGGAAGAAAAAGGCGTTCGTGCTGCTGCCATTCACGGCAATAAAAGCCAACCGCAACGCGAACGTGCATTAGCCGATTTCAAGGCCGGCAAATTGCGGTTGTTGATTGCAACCGACATTGCAGCGCGCGGGATTGATGTCGACAATGTTTCACACGTCATCAATTTTGATTTGCCTAATATGCCGGAAAGCTATGTCCACCGCATTGGCCGTACCGCACGTGCGGGCGCTACCGGCATTGCGATTTCGTTCTGTGATCGCGAAGAGCATACGTTCTTACGCGCCATTGAAAAAGTTACGCGGCAGCAAATTCCTGTCGTTGAAAATCCGCTTGGCCCCGGTCTTGGCATGCCACCGCAACCGCGCGTGAAGGGTGCACCATCAACCGAAAAGCCACGCACGACGCGCTCGGGCAAACCGGTGTGGCAACGCAATCGCCCAGAGCGTAACCGCAATGAAGGTTCGAGAACCCCAAGCGAGACCGCACCGGGCCACCGCCGCGATGATCCGCCACGCGCTCAAGAGTCTCGCCCTCGGCAAGATCGCCCGCAACAGGGCAAGCCCGCTCAGGGCGCACGCCCGCCCCGCAAGGACGGTCCTGAAGGACGCGATATGGCGCGTGAAGGCAAGGTTCAACGCAATCGTCGCTTTGCGCGATAATCAAGTCCGGACGAGGCGCTTGTTGAAGCGCCTCGCCCTTCCCATCTTTAGGCCATGACACGCCGCCTTCTTAAACCCCTCTGGATTTTCATCGCGCTTCTGTTTTTGCTGGAAGCGTGGTTATGGGATCACATTCAGCCGCTCATCGCGTGGCTTGTCGACCGACTACCCTGGCGTGAATTTAAAGCCGCTTTGTCGCGCGGTGTCGTACAGCTTCCTCCCGTGATTGTTATTTTTCTGTTTGCGTTGCCAGAGGTACTTGGCATTCCCGCGCAGCTTTTTTCGCTTTGGATTGTTGCCAAAGGTGCCGTCGTATTCGGCACGATTTTATTTCTTCTAGCTAAAGGCGTCGGCTTGATGGCGACCTTGGTGCTGTTTGAAGTGTGCCATGAAAAGCTGATGGAACTCAGCTGGTTCCGCTACGCCTATCGTCTTGTGACCGATGCGCGGGCTTGGGCAAAAGTGCAAGTGAAACCGATGCTTGATGAGATTGCACGGTTACGTGGCAAGGTTATGCTCCGCGTGAAAGCTGTTCTTGGCGAAGGCGGTTTTTTTGAAATGCTGCGCCGGATTAGAGCGGCGGTGAAAAAGCGATCTGCGCGATAGGCAAAGACCCTTTTACCTCATGGTGAGCCGCGCTGAAAGCGCGTGTCGAACCACGGTGCATTGTTCTGCGCCAGTCCTTCGTCTCACGGCTTCGCCGTGGCTCAGGATGAGGTGAGTGGATGGGTGATCAATGAATCTCCGGCTCTGGCAATGCGTCATTGCCTTCGAGGAAATCATAATCGCATCCTTCATCAGCCTGAGTGACATGGGCACCATGAAGTCGCACATAGCCGCGCGGTGCGGGCTTTTTGGGTGCCTTCCATTGGGCCAAGCGTGTTACTATTTCTGAATCAGAGATATCGAGGTGCAAGACACGATTTTGCACATCAACCGTAATCAAATCTCCGTTCCGAACCGCAGCAAGAGGACCGCCGATGGCAGCCTCAGGTGCAACATGCAAGATACAAGCGCCATAGCTTGTTCCACTCATGCGCGCATCTGAAATACGGACCATATCGCGGATGCCTTGTTTCAAAAGTTTTTTCGGGATCGGTAACATGCCCCATTCGGGCATGCCCGGCCCACCGACTGGCCCTGCGTTGCGAAACACGAGCACATGATCGGGCGTTACATCGAGCGTTTCATCATTAATAGCGCGCATCATGGAATCATAATCGTCGAACACAAGAGCGGGACCTGTATGCTGCGTCAGATGGGCTTCGGCGGCTGCAGGTTTCATCACCGCACCGCGTGGTGCGAGATTGCCTGTTAGAACGGCAATGCTTCCACCTGCTGCAATCGGATTATCGAGGGGACGTATAATATCTTCGTTCCAGATCTTAGCGTCTTTATAACGCTCGGCTAGTGTTGTTCCCGTAACTGTCTTTTCATTGGCATGAAGCAAAGGTAAGAGCTGTTTAAAAAACGCAGGAAAGCCGCCTGCATAGAAAAAATCTTCCATTAAAAATTCGCCCGAGGGACGAAGATTAGCGATCACGCCCACGCGATGGGAAAGGCGATCAAACTCGGAGAGAGGGAGATCAATGCCAGCACGGCGGGCCATGGCAACAAGGTGAATAATGCCGTTGGTTGAGCCGCCCATGGCCATTAAAGCGAGGATGGCATTTTCAAACGATGCTTTGGTAAGAATGCGTTGCGGCGTAATGTCTTTCCAGACCATATCAACACATTCAACACCGCATGAAACCGCCATGCGCGTATGGCCTGAATCAGCGGCGGGGATGGAGGCAGCCCCCGGTAGTGTGAAGCCCAAGATTTCGGCGATGCCTGCCATGGTTGAGGCGGTGCCCATGGTCATGCAGGTGCCAAAGGAACGGGCAATGCCTTGCTCCATCTCGCGCCACTCGGCATCGGTTATGTTTCCGGCTTCTTTATCCGCCCAATATTTCCAAACATCAGAACCAGAGCCTAATTGCTTACCTGCCCAATTGCCACGGAGCATGGGACCTGCCGGCATGAAGATGGCCGGTATATTCATACTGATAGCGCCCATGAGAAGGCCCGGGACGGTCTTGTCACAACCGCCAAGCAAAACGGCGCCATCGACGGGATGAGAGCGTAATAATTCTTCCGTCTCCATCGCCAGAAAATTGCGATAGAGCATGGTGGTTGGCTTTACAAAATTTTCGGATAGCGAGAGCGCAGGCAATTCCATCGGAAAGCCGCCCGCCTGCCATATGCCACGCTTCACTTCTTCGGCGCGCGTCCGCAGATGGGTGTGGCAGGGATTGGCCTCGCTCCATGTGTTGATGACGGCTATCACGGGCTTACCCATGAAGTCTTCATACCGATGACCCATTTGTAAAGCGCGCGACCGATGACCAAAAGAGCGTAAATCATTGGCGGCAAACCAACGATGGCTGCGCAGCGTCTCGGGCGTTTTACGGGTCATCACTCACACTTTCAAAACTGGCCTTTGGCGTACCAATCACGAATGCGGGCATCCATCCAATCGGTCTCAATGGCAGCGGATGGAATTTGCCCTACCCAAGCGTGGAAAGCGTGCATCATGCCGCGCGCAACGCGCCATGTGTGGGGAATATCCGCCTCTGCCAGACGACGGGCAAAAATAGCGGCATCGTCAGCGAGCGGATCGCATTCAGCGCTGAGCAGGATTGTCGCTGGCCAATCGGTATGAACCGCATGACGCGCGGGAGAAAATTCGGGATGCTCGACGGAGCCTGATTTACCGCGATAGGCTTCGATGAAGAGATCAAGCGCGGTACGCTCAAGAAAATAGCCGGTGCTGTAGAGGTGGGTTGAAGGCAGCGTCTGCGTCAAATCAAGCCAAGGACTCATCAGGAACAATAGGCTGATGGGAGAATTGCCTTTGGCCAAGAGACGCTGCGTGACGGCTGCGACAAGGCCCGCGCCTGCGCTGATACCACCAAAGCCAAGCTTTGAAGTTGCAATACCCTCAATTGCGCCTGAGGCAATGGCCTCAATAATATCCTCACCATCATCAACGCCTGCAGGCCACGGATCTTCCGGCGCCAGCCGATAGGACATGGAAACAACATTGGCCGGAACGGAGGCGGCAAGCCGCAAGGCTTCATGATGCACATCGTCGAGCCCGCCAACCGCATAACCGCCGCCATGCACGAAGACCAA
>DAIOVR010000094.1:6181-9669 GCA_036758905.1 Beijerinckiaceae bacterium
CAAAGCGTAAGACCCCATCAATCGATCTTGATCGGCGTTACATCAAGCGTTTTTTGCATGAAGACGAGATCAAGCCAACGATCGAATTTCCAGCCGACTTCTTTCAATCGTCCCGTTTCAACAAAACCGAAATCACGATGGAATTTAAGCGAGCCTGTATTGCCCGCTTCAATGCCGCCGATCATGACATGTTTGCCCAGGGCTTTGGCGGCGTCAAACAAGGGCGGCATGAGTTGCTTGCCGATGCCTTTGCCGTGGTGATGGCGGTGCACATAAATCGAATGTTCGACCGAGTGGATATAGCCGTCATGCGGACGGAAATCACCGAAGCTTGCGAAACCCGCAATCTCCGAGCCTAAAACGGCGACAAGGATGGGATAATTTTTTTCCCGCCGTTCTGCATACCATGCCCGACGATTTTCAAGCGTATAGGCGTAATGGGACCATATAGCGGTCGTGTTTAGGATCGCGTCATTGACGATCTCGAGAATGCCGGCGAGATCGGCTTCGGTCGCCGGGCGGATGGCCACTTGCATGCTCCATATCCTTTTTCGAGGCATTTCGACCCATTCTGGCCGAAAAATACCTATATTGCGCCAAACGCAGCTCGATTGGCCTTGTTATTTCGAATTTTAGCGTTACCTGAATCCTTGGATTCCCATCATACCGAAGGATAGCCTATCGTGAGCTTGCTGCAAAATCTGAACTGGCGCTACGCAACCAAGAAAATGGACCCCTCCAAAAAGGTCGAGCAAGAAAAGCTAGACAGGATCCTGGAAGCGATCCGGCTGACACCCACCTCGAGCGGGCTGCAACCCTATCAGGTTCTCGTGATTACCAATCAGGAGATCAAAGAAAAGATCAAGGCGATGTCCTGGGATCAATCGCAAGTAGCCGATTGCTCGCATCTGCTCGTGTTCGCCGCTTGGGATGATTACACCGCCGAGCGGATCAATGGTTCGTTTGATTATACAATCGCAGAACGCGGCGTCGGGACGAATGAGCGGACGGAAGCCTACCGCAACAACATGCTCGCCAATTATCCGCCACGTGGGCCTGAGGTGAATTTCCAACATACGGCCAAACAAACCTATATCGCGCTTGGCTTTGCACTGATCGCAGCGGCTGAAGAAGGCGTTGATGCGACGCCGATGGAAGGCTTTGATCCGGCAGCGGTCGACGAGCTTTTGGGCTTGCGGGCGAAGGGGCTACGCTCGGTCACGCTCTTGCCACTCGGTTATCGCGATGCGGCAAATGATTGGCTCTTGCCGCTGAAAAAAGTGCGCCGGGCGCGCGAGAATTTTATCGTCGAGATTAAGTAAATTTTACAACGCTAAAAAGGCCGCCACTCGTTCAAGAGCGGCGGCCTTTTTATTAGCCTGCAACGGCGAAAGGCTCCGCAGGCAAATCGCGTGTGGTACGGTACACACCCGACCAATAGAGCAAGGGATCCGACCAATCGCCCAAATCAACCGCTTCGATGCGGCCGATAACAATGGCGTGGGAATGACGCTCGATAATTTCCTCAACCGTGCAATCAAACGAAGCGAGTGCGCCTTCAAGCAAGGGAGCCCCTGTAACAAGGCTTTTCCAACGGGCGCCTAAGAAACGCGCCGGGCCTTTTTCGCCACCACGTCCGGCAAAGCGGTCGGCCAAATCCTGCTGACTGGCATCAAGCAAATTAACGCCAAAGGAGCGATACTCGGACAGAAGCGGCCAGGCGGAAGCATTACGGTTGATGCAGACCAAAAGCCTGGGCGGTTCAGCCGATAGCGAGGTAACAGAGGTAGCGGTTAAGCCCGTCCGGTCTTCACCATTTCCGACGGTAATAAGACCGACACCGCCTGCAAGGCGACGCATGGCTTGACGAAAGGCCGCTGGGTCAATCGACGGGTTCATATCACATACTCCTCGGCTTGGGATTTTGATTTTAAAAGGGCGGTCAATAAATGTTCTTCCAGTTCGCCAAACTGCACTGAGCCACGGCGACGCGGACGGGCAAAGGGAATGGGAAGATCAAGCGCAATTCGGCCATTTTCGATCAGCACGACGCGGTCGGCTAAGGTAAGCGCTTCAGTGACATCATGGGTTACCAAAATGGCGGTGAAACCTTGCTCGAACCAAACCCGCTCAAGAAGGCTTTGCATGCCGATGCGGGTGAGTGCATCTAACGCACCGAGCGGTTCATCGAGCACCAAAAGATCAGGCTTGCTAACGAGCGCGCGCGCCAAGGCTACACGCTGCTTTTGACCACCCGATAAAACGTCCGGCCATTCACCGCCACGATCACCAAGCCCCACAGCTTCAAGCGCGGAACGCGCATGCGCAAAGGCTTGATGACGTGAGGCTTGAGGGCCTAAGCCGAAGGCTACGTTTTCAATGACACTTGCCCATGGCAAAAGGCGTGGCTCTTGATACATGATGCGAGCAGCGGTCTTATGACCCTTACTTGCGTCGATCACTAATTGGCCTTTATAGGCATTGTCCAAGCCCGCAATGATGCGCAGCAAAGTACTTTTACCTGAACCAGACTGACCTATAATAGCAACAAATTCACCCGGCTTGATCTCGAGATCTACGCCTTCAAGAACAGATGTTTCACCAAAGGATCGTGTAATGCCGTGCAATGTAACAGACGCACCGCGCGCTGTTCCATCCTGTTGACGAGCAGCAACACTCATAGCCGCGCTCCCTTCCGATAAGCAGGATGCCAAGAGAGACTAAGCCGCTCAATGACACGCACCGAACCGTCCGCCACTTTTCCCAAAAGGGCATAGATCAAGATTGCAAGAACAACGACATCGGTCTGCATGAATTCACGAGCACTCATAGCCATATAGCCAAGGCCAGATTGTGCGGCGATGGTCTCAGCAACAATCAGCGTCAACCACATAATGCCCAGCGCATAGCGAAGCCCGACCAAAATGGAGGGTAGCGCACCGGGAAGAATGACGCGGCGAAAAAGCTCAAAGCCCTTAAAACCATAAGAGCGCGCCATTTCGACGAGTTGCGGATCGACGGTTCGAATGCCATGAAACGTATTGATGTAGATTGGAAAAAACACACCGAACGAGACTAAAAATAATTTGGCTTCTTCGCCTATGCCGAACCACACGATAACCAAAGGAATTAAAGCGAGGTTAGGAATGTTTCGAACCATCTGAATCGTTGTGTCGGTCGAACGTTCAGAGAGCCGCGATAAGCCATTTGATAGCCCAAGCGCGAACGCAAGGGTGCCACCGACGATGAGACCTGAAAAAGCGCGTTTGAAGCTAATGGCCGCATTGATCAACAATTCACCTGATATAGTGAGGCGCCACGCCGCTTTTGCAACATCAGAGGGTGCTGGCAAAATCGATGGCGGCAAGGCGCCATAGCTTGCCGATGCCTGCCAAAGAACCAGCACCGTAAGTGGCAAAAGCCACGGCACAAAGCCATTTGGCGATACCAGTAAGAGAGAGACAAACGTGTCTCTCTTCCGATGGGAA
>DAIOVR010000095.1:0-9574 GCA_036758905.1 Beijerinckiaceae bacterium
AGACGCTTTGCGTCGGTAGACCATCCGGCAACAGGCTGCTCGTCGATTTTCCAATCGCCTGTATGAACCACAGTTCCTAACGGGGTCCGGATCGCTAATGCTGTCGATTCAGGGATCGAATGGGCAACCGATACAATCTCGACATCAAACGGTCCGAGATCAAGCCGATCACCCGGCTTCATCGTTGTGATTTTGATCTTCTTGCCCGTATGTTCGTTTTGTCGACGAATGTCGAAAAGGCCTGCGGCAAACGGCGTAGCATAAACAGGCGGCGTTCCGAGACGCGGATAAAGATCAATCAATGCGCCAATGTGATCCTCATGCGCATGGGTAATGATAATCGCCTTCAGCCTATTTTTTTGACCTTCAAGAAATTTCAAATCCGGCAGAATGAGATCGACGCCCGGCAAATCATCGCCCGCAAAGCTCACGCCACAATCGACCAAAATCCATTCGCGCTTGGCAGGCGGGCCATATCCATAAAGCGCCGCGTTCATCCCGATTTCGCCGAGACCGCCTAAAGCACAAAAAACAAAATCATCCTTGGGCCCAACCATGGAGCCTTCCTTTCAGTACAGAATGCAAAACGCCAAGCCTGAAGGCCCGCTCTTTAATCAAAATCTTCTTTCAATAGAATACGTCACCGGCAATGATCGCAGTAACTTTTCCATCTTGCGCCAACAATAGTTTTCCCTGGTCATCCAGACCCTGGAAAGTCCCTTCGATCACATCGTTCGCCTGTCGAACCGATATCGGACCACCTATGCCGCGCGCATGTTCAATCCAGCGGCTTCGGATATAGCTGAAACCATTGCCTTTGTCGAAACAATCTAAATTAGTACGAAAGCTCTGTGCTAAGGCGGCAAACAGATCTTCAACCGTAATCCACAAGCCTTGCTCTGCTAAATCCGTTGCCGGATATGGCGTATCGAGCGGATGAGAGCTCACATTAATGCCGCAGCCAATAACGGCTCCAAAGGTGCCATCCGGCAAGATACTGCCTTCAACCAAAATGCCTGAAAGCTTCGCGCCATTTGATAAAACATCGTTCGGCCATTTTAGCGATAAGTGATCTTTAACCGTGCCAAAGGTCGCCACGGCATCGTAAATCGATAGCGCCGCGACGAAACCTAATTGAAATCCATATTCAACAGGGCATGGCGCCCGAAGCGCGAGCGAAGCGTATAGATTGCCTTTGGGTGAAGACCATTGACGGCCCAAGCGGCCGCGTCCACCCGTCTGTTCATCGGCGACAAACCATTGATCACCGACACCCATCTCACGCAGGAATGATGAGCCAGCGTCGTTTGTCGAAGCGATGCTTTCAAATCGCGTCAGGCCGAACTGATACTCCGCTGCTATCGCCGTTAATGTCACCTTAAAAAAGGGACCGTGCAGCAGCGTTAGCGACATCCACCAAAGGAGCTGGTGCCAAGGCGAAACCAAAAACAAGGATCGCTGCAAGTGATGCAATCAAGCGCACCGATACCGATGCAGGAGAAAACGCTTCCTTCGGCTCGTCAAAATACATGATCTTCACAATGCGCAGATAGTAGAACGCACCGACGACACTGGCGACAACACCCGTCACAGCCAACGCATAGAGCCCTGAATTAACGGCTGCGGCAAACACATACCATTTGGCAAAGAAACCAGCGAGCGGCGGAATACCGGCAAGCGAAAACATGATCATCGCAAGGGCAAAAGCGAGCGCCGGATTGGTTTTGGATAGTCCAGCAAGATCATCGATATCTTCGTAATAAAGGCCGTCACGCTCCATCGACAACACACAGGCAAAAGCGCCGAGCGTCGTGACGAGATAAATCACCATATAGATCGCAACACCCGCAACGCCATCAACCGTTCCGGCCGAAAGACCTACGAGGACGTAGCCGATATGGCCAATCGATGAATAAGCGAGCAAACGCTTAATATTCTTTTGACCGATTGCCGCGAATGCTCCGAGAACCATCGAAGCAATGGCAACGAAGACAATGATCTGCTGCCATTGGCCGCCAATAGATGGAAAAGCCTGTTCAACGACACGCACCAGCAAAGCGATGGCTGCCGTCTTTGGCGCAACGGCAAAGAACGCGGTGACCGGCGTCGGCGAGCCCTCATACACATCGGGCGTCCACATGTGGAATGGCGCAGCCGAAATTTTGAAGGAAAGACCTGCAAGCACGAAGGCAAGACCAAAAATGACGCCAATGCCAGCCCCGCTCTTGAGCGCTGTCGCTATACCTGCGAACGAAACCGTACCCGTCATGCCGTACACCAAAGAAGCGCCATAAAGCAGCATGCCGGATGATAATGCGCCCAGCACAAAATATTTGAGGCCTGCTTCGGTCGACTTGACCGAGTCCCGATCAAACGAAGCGACCACATAAAGCGAGAGCGACGATAATTCGAGGCCGAGATACAGCGCGATCAAATCATGCGCTGAAATCATCAACATCATGCCGATGGTTGAAATAAGAACCAACAACGGAAATTCAAACGCACGACGCTTCGTCGATGCAAGATAAGCATCGGATAGCAAAAGGGCAGCAGCCGAGCCGATCAATGTGGTTAGCTTCATAAATTGCGAGAAACGATCCGAGATAAACGAGCCGCCAAAAGCCTCAACCGTCTGACCTCCACCAAGCACAACCAATACACCCGCAACGATAAGCACTAACAAGGTCAACCCGCGAACAAGTCCGTATGACTTTTCACCCAGGACCGCGCCCAACAGTACAAGCAGCAAAGCACCAGCTCCCATGAAAATCTCAGGGAGCGCCGGCGCCATCATAGGAAGAGCTGTAATCGTTGATGACATCGTTTCTTCTAACCTTATGGCAGGGTGTTGGCAGCGGTCTTAACGGCTCCAACGGCATCATGAATGGCAGCCAATAAAGGCTCTGTCGGCACAGCAAAAATGTCGAGAATGGCGTTGGCGTGGAAACCGAAATAAATCGTCAAAAACGCCAGTGGAGCTAACAATGCGAATTCTCGGACGCTTAGATCCTTGATGTCCATCAAGGCTGGCTTTTCAAGCTTGCCAAGCACCACGCGCGCATACATCCAAAGCGCATAAGCGGCTGACAAAATAACGCCCGTCGTTGCGAATACCGCAACCCATGAATTGGCAATTCGCGAGCCGAGAAGCGTTAAGAACTCGCCGATAAATCCGCATGTGCCTGGCAGACCGACATTGGCCATCGTAAACACCATGAGCGCCGCCGCATAAAGCGGCATACGATTGACCAAGCCACCATAAGCAGCAATTTCACGGGTATGCATCCGGTCATATATGACACCGACGCTCAAGAACAAAGCAGCTGACACAATGCCGTGGCTCACCATCTGGAACATTGCGCCTTCAATGCCCTGAGGGGTCAGTGTGAAAATGCCAAGCGTGACATAGCCCATATGCGCGACCGAAGAATAAGCAATCAGCTTCTTCACGTCTTCCTGCACGAGCGCCACAAGCGAGGTGTAGACAATAGCACCAAGCGAAAGGCTGAACATGAAGGGCGCGAAATAGGCCGAAGCATTCGGGAACATGGGAAGCGAGAAGCGGATAAAGCCGTAGCCACCCATCTTCAGCAAAATCGCAGCCAGAATAACCGATCCCGCTGTTGGCGCTTCGACGTGTGCATCCGGCAACCACGTATGGAGCGGCCACATCGGCATCTTCACCGCAAAGGATGCAAAGAAGCCTATCCAAAGCCATGTCTGCATTTGAACGGGGAATTTGAAGGTCAACAAGGTCGGAATATCCGTGGTCTTCGCCGTCCAATACATCGCCATAATGGCAACAAGCATAAGAACCGAACCGAACAACGTGTAGAGGAAGAATTTAAAGCTCGCATAAATGCGCCGCTTGCCACCCCAAATCCCAATGATCAGGAACATCGGGATAAGGCCTGCTTCGAAGAACAGATAGAACAAGACGAGATCTAACGCAGAGAAGACGCCAATCATCAAAGCTTCAAGCACGAGAAACGCGATCATATATTCGCGCACCCGCTTTTCGACCGATACCCATGACGCCACGATGCAGAACGGCATCAGGAAGGTCGACAGCAAAATAAACGGCATCGAATAGCCATCGACGCCTAATTTGAAGCGGATCGCATCGGAAATCCAAGCGCCTTCTTCAACGAGCTGAAACGCAGGGCTAGAAACGTCAAACCGATGCCACGCGACCAATGACAGCGCAAAAGTGATCAAGGTCGTACCGAGAGAAACCCAGCGGATCGTGTTGCGCGAACCTTCGTTATCACCGGATACGAAAAGCAGAGAAAGCGCGCCGAAAAGCGGCAGAAGAATGAGGCCTGAAAGAAGATGTGACATCAGTGCGCTCCGCCGAACATGTACCAGGTCAGAAAGCCCGCAAGCCCGATCAGCATGGCGAAGGCATAATGATAAAGATAACCGGTCTGCATCCGAACGGTCCAATCGGTCACGTTCAAGACACGCGCCGATACGCCATCAGGGCCGATGCCATCAATCACGCGACCATCGCCCTGCTTCCAAAGGAAGCGACCTACCCGCTTCGCGGTGCGAACAAACACCACATCATAGAGCTCATCAAAATACCATTTGTTGAGCAGAAATTTATACAGCAGCGGTTGGCTTGCAGCTAACTCAGATGGCCATTCTGGCTTGGCGATGTAAAACAACCACGCCAACGCAAAACCGCCCAGCATCATAATAAACGGAGATTGCTTCACCCATTCAGGCACTTCATGCATCGCGTGAAGGATATGGTTGTGCTCTGATGTAAACAGCGCACCTTTCCAGAATTCGCTATAGCCCTCGCCGATAAAGGCAGGTGCAAACACGATACCCGCAAACAAAGCGCCTGCACCTAAAAGGATCAAAGGGATCGTCATCACCAATGGCGATTCATGCGGTTCATGCGAATGGCCGTGATCGTGATCATGATCACCATGAGCATGCGCATGATGATCGTGATCATGGGCATGCGCCTCATGGCCCCAACGGGGCTTACCGAGGAAGGTAAGGAAAAACAGACGCCACGAATAGAAGCTCGTCATACCAGCGGCCAGAACCAGCAAGATAAACGCATAACTCTGGGCAACGGAGTGCGAAGCGAACGCTGCTTCGATAATCGCGTCTTTTGAGAAGAACCCAGCCGTCATAGGAAAGCCCGTAAGAGCGAGCGTACCAATCGCCATCATCGTGCCTGTCAGCGGGATCTTTTTAAACAAGCCGCCCATATTGCGGATGTCCTGTTCGTGATGCATCGCATGGATCACGGAACCAGCGCCTAAGAAGAGCAACGCTTTAAAGAAGGCGTGGGTGAAGAGGTGAAACACACCCGCGCCATAAGCGCCGGAACCAAGCGCCACGAACATGTAGCCGAGCTGCGAACAGGTTGAATACGCAATCACGCGCTTAATATCGTTTTGAACAAGTCCAATCGTAGCAGCAAAAAACGCGGTCGTTGCGCCGACGAACATCACCACCGTCATGGCAGAAGGCGATGCTTCGAACAAAGGCGACAGACGAGCCACCATAAAGACACCAGCCGTCACCATGGTAGCGGCATGGATCAAAGCAGAAACAGGGGTTGGACCTTCCATCGCATCAGGCAACCAAGTGTGCAGTAAAAACTGCGCCGATTTGCCCATAGCACCAACAAACAGCAGAAGGCAGATAATCGTCATGGCATCCCAGTCGATGCCAAGAAAATTCACTTTCAGTTCGGCCAAGTCACCAATGCGCGAAAATACCGCATCATAGGAGACAGAACCCGTCAAAACGAAGACGACGAAAATACCAAACGCAAATCCAAAATCACCAACCCGATTAACGATGAAGGCTTTCATGGCCGCTGCTACAGCCGTCGGCTTTTCGTACCAGAAACCAATAAGCAAATACGATGCTAAACCAACGCCTTCCCAACCGAAGAACATCTGAACCAGGTTGTCGGATGTCACCAACATCAACATAGCAAAAGTGAAGAGCGACAGATAGGCAAAAAACCGCGGGCGTGACGGATCCTCATGCATGTAACCAATCGAATATAGATGCACGAGTGCCGATACTGAATTGACAACGACGAGCATGACTGCCGTCAGCGTATCAACACGAAAAGCCCAATCGACGGAAAGATTGCCCGATGTAAACCAATTACCCAACACGAGCGTCTTGCCACCCTCGCCATAACCGGTCTTGATGAACACCATCCAAGACATAACCGCGGATGCCATCAACAAACCCGTTGTGACGATTTCGCTGGCACGCGCGCCAATGACGCGGCCAAAAAGGCCCGCGATAAGAAAGCCAAGAAGTGGGAAAAGGACGATTGCCTGGATCATGGAATATCTCGCGGAGATTAACCCGCTCAGCCCTTCATCATGTTGATGTCTTCAACCGCGATGGATCCGCGATTGCGATAATAAACGACAAGAATAGCAAGTCCGATAGCCGCTTCCGCTGCAGCAACCGTTAAAACGAGCAAAGCAAATACCTGGCCGATTAACGTCCCGCCAAACGTTGAGAACGCGACAAAATTGATGTTGACGGAAAGCAAGATCAACTCAACCGACATCAAGATGACGATCACATTCTTCCGGTTAATGAAGATCCCCAGCACGCCAAGCGTGAACAAGATCGCAGCGACGGTGAGATATTGCGAAAGACCAATCATTTCTCTCACTCCCCTCCAAGACCGTGGCCGGGCGTAACTTTACGCACTTCCATAGCCGTTTCTTTGGTGCGTGCCACTTGATCAGCAATATTCTGGCGCTTCACACCAGATTTATGTTGCAAGGTCAAAACAATGGCTCCGATCATGGCAACAAGCAGAATGAAACCCGACACTTCAAAATAATAGACATAGTCCGTATAGAGAACGCGACCCAACGCTTCCGTATTCGACATCGTATTGTCTAACGCCTTAGGGGCAGTGGCGACGGCATTGGGTGCCATGAAATAAGTGAGAACCAACGAGAATAATTCGCCGAAAACCAATAGACCTAACAATACCCCGAGCGGTAAATGCTTGGCAAAACCTTGGCGCAATTCCGCAAAATCAACATCGAGCATCATGACTACGAAGAGGAACAACACCGCGACGGCGCCCACATAAACCACGACCAAAATCATGGCCAAGAATTCAGCGCACATCAGCAGGAAAAGACCCGCCGCATTAACAAAGGCCAAGATCAAAAAGAGCACCGAATGCACAGGATTGCGCGAGGTGATCACCATAAAGGCCGACCCGACCAAAACGGCCGAGAAGAGATAAAAAAAGGCCTGAGCAGCGCTCATATTTTAAGTCCCCAACGCGATCCGGCTAAGCCAGAAAAATCCAAAAATCCTAACGCCGATCAACGGTACGGCGCATCCTGCTTGATATTGCGAGCAATCTCACGCTCCCAACGCGCACCATTCTCCAACAAGCGCTCCTTGTCATAAAACAGCTCTTCGCGCGTTTCGGTCGCGAATTCGAAATTCGGTCCTTCGACAATGGCATCCACCGGGCAGGCTTCTTGGCAGAAACCGCAATAGATGCATTTCGTCATATCGATATCATAACGGGTCGTGCGACGCGTCCCGTCATTGCGGCGTGGACCCGCTTCGATGGTAATGGCCTGTGCTGGGCAAATTGCTTCGCACAATTTGCACGCAATGCAGCGCTCTTCCCCATTTGGATAGCGACGCAGCGCGTGTTCACCCCGGAAACGTGGCGAAACAGGGTTCTTCTCGAACGGATAGTTGATAGTTGCCTTTGGCTTGAAGAAATAGCGCATCGACAGCGCGAACGCCGAGATGAACTCTCGCAACAATAAGGATTTGGCGGCCTGATCCAGTCTCATGGTCGTAATCCTCTCAATGCCCCGGCGCCCAGCCCGTATATTGCAGCACACCGGCTACAACAACGACCATGAACAACGAGATGGGCAAAAACACCTTCCAACCAAGACGCATCAGCTGGTCATAGCGATAGCGCGGCACAAAGGCCTTCACCATCGCGAACATAAAGAATACCGCACAAACCTTAATGATGAACCAGACAGCACCGGGCACCCAGGTGAACGGCGCGACATCAAAGGGGGGCAACCATCCGCCCAAGAACAGGATCGTGGTCAACGCGCACATTGTGACAATCGCCACATACTCGCCCAGCATGAACATCATGTAGGGCGTGGAGCCATATTCCACCATAAAGCCCGCGACGAGCTCCGACTCCGCTTCCGGAAGATCGAAAGGCGGACGGTTCGTTTCTGCCAAGGCCGAGATGAAGAAGATGATGAACATCGGGAATAGCGGCAACCAGAACCAGCCAAACAGTCCGTATTTGCCATGTTGCGCGTTCACAATATCGGAAAGGTTCAATGAACCAACGCAGAGCAGAACTGTAATAATCACGAAGCCGATCGAGACTTCATAGGAAACCATCTGCGCGGCAGAGCGTAACGCGCCAAGAAACGGATATTTCGAGTTCGATGCCCACCCGCCCATAATGACGCCATAAACACCCAGCGACGAGATGGCGAAAATATAGAGAACGCCGACATTGATATTGGCAATCGCCCAACCATCCATGACAGGCACTACGGCCCATGCAGAGAGCGCAAGGGTGGTTGTTACCAACGGCGCCAACAGAAACACGCCCTTATTCGCGCCTGCCGGAATGGTGGGTTCTTTCAGCATAAACTTCAGCAAATCGGCGAAGCTTTGGAACAGACCGAACGGGCCGACGACATTCGGCCCCCTACGCAGCTGCACCGCCGCCCAAATCTTACGATCAGCAAGCAGAATAAAGGCCACAAAAATCAACAGAGCAACGACGAGCACAACACTTTTCAAAAGTGTCAGTCCCAAGGCCAAAGCCCAACCGTAAGAAGCGATGTCCGTACCCAACGTCTTCTCCTTATTCCGCTGCCATCGCGTGACGCGATGACGCCAGAGCCGAACAATCGGCCATGATTTTAGAGGCGCGCGCCACCGCATTCGTCAGGTGGAAATCCTTTACCGGTGAATGGAAACCATCCTTGCCCAAGGAACCACCCAATTTCGCCAAAGTGGCAATCGAGGATGCATCGTCGGCCGCTACACTGCCCAGCACCACAAAGTGCGGATGCGCCTCATAAAGCGCCTTACGAAGTGCGGTGAGTGAGTCAAAAGGTAAAGCATTGCCCAACGCTGCCGAAAGCGCGCGCAGGATCGACCAATCTTCGCGCGCCTCGCCGGGGGCGAAGATCGCGCGGTTGGCCAATTGAACGCGGCCTTCCGTATTTACATAAAGCCCAGACTTTTCGCTGAAGGCTGCGCCCGGCAAAATAACATCCGCACGATGCGCGCCCTTATCGCCATGGGTGCCCTGATAGATCACGAAGGCACCTTCCGGCACCTCGACCTCATCAACACCCAAAAGGAACAACACGTCGAGCGCTCCGGCTTTGGTCATCTGAGCGGTGTCTAAACCACCCTCACCTGGCACAAATCCGATATCGAGCGCACCAACGAGCGAAGCTTCATTATGTAGAATATTAAAGCCATTCCAGCCGTCTTTAACGACGCCCGAGTCTGTCGCCAATTTAGCGAGCGA
>DAIOVR010000096.1:0-9488 GCA_036758905.1 Beijerinckiaceae bacterium
CGCGAATGGGCATCGGGCGAAGGGGTTGTGATTGTCTGCGGACGGTTTGAAGGCGTCGATGAGCGCGTGATTGAAGGCCGCCATCTTATCGAAGTCTCGATTGGCGATTATATTTTATCCGGTGGCGAACCCGCCGCCCTTGTCCTGCTTGATGCGTGCGTGCGTCTCTTGCCTGGCGTGATGGGCAAGACGGAATCGGGTGAAGACGAAAGCTTTGAAAACGGGCTTTTGGAATACCCGCATTATACCAAACCGCGTGAGTGGGAAGGTCGTGAAATTCCGGAAATATTGCTCTCCGGTGATCACGGCAAAGTCGCCAAATGGCGACGCGAGCAGGCGGAGAGACTGACAAAAGCGAGAAGGCCGGATCTTCTTAAAAAATAACGCCGTCATTGCGAGCGAGAGCGAAGCAATCCAGATGATGATTCAAAAAGGAGCACAACTGATCCGCTGCGCCTTTATAATGGACACCAACTGGTTTGCTTCGCATTCGCTCGCAATGACGGTTGAACTTACTTCGCCAATCCCTTGCCCTGCAGCGCTACTTTAATCTCATCCAAAACAGCCGGATCATCAATTGTCGCCGGCATGTTGAAGCTGTCGCTATCGGCAATTTTCTTCATCGTTCCGCGCAAAATTTTACCGGAGCGGGTCTTAGGCAAACGCTTCACCACCATCGCCAATTTAAACGCTGCAACGGGGCCGATTTGATCGCGTACGCGGGCAACCAATTCTTTTTCGACTTGCTCAGGCGGGGTGTTGATTCCGGATTTCAATACAACAAAGCCACAAGGTTGCTCGCCTTTGAGCGCATCTTTCGCACCGATGACGGCGCATTCGGCAACCGCCGGATGGCCTGACAAAACCTCTTCCATCGCACCCGTTGAAAGCCTGTGGCCCGCGACATTGATGATGTCGTCGGTGCGGCCCATAATGTAGAGATAACCGTCCTCGTCGATATAGCCTGCATCCGAGGTCGAGTAATAACCCGGATAGGTCGTGAGATAGCTTTCGCGGAAACGGTCTTCGGCATTCCACAGCGTTGGCAGACAGCTGGGCGGCATCGGCAGTTTAACGACAATCGATCCCATCTTGCCCGCGGGCACCGGATGGCCGCCTTCGTCCAGAATGCGCACATCGTAACCGGGCATCGCCACTGTGGGTGAGCCGTGTTTGACGGGCAGCATGCCCATGCCGAACGGATTACCGGCAATGGCCCATCCGGTTTCGGTCTGCCACCAATGGTCGATAACCGGCGTACCGAGCTTTTCTTCGGCCCATTTCACGGTATCAGGGTCAGCGCGCTCACCTGCCAAGAACAGAGCGCGGAAGCCTTCGAGATTGTATTTTTTAAGTTCAACCGCATCGGGATCTTCTTTGCGGATGGCGCGAAACGCCGTCGGCGCCGTGAACAATGCCTTCGCGCCATGCTCGGAAATCACGCGCCAGAAGGCACCCGCATCGGGTGTGCCGACGGGCTTGCCCTCATAGACAATCGTCGTCGCACCAACGATCAGTGGCGCATAAACGATGTAGGAATGACCGACCACCCAGCCAATATCGGAGGCGGACCAAAACACATCGCCGGGACCGATGCCGTAAATGCCCTTCATGGTCCATGACATCGCGACCAGATGCCCGCCATTGTCGCGCACCACGCCTTTTGGTTTTCCGGTCGTACCGGAGGTGTAGAGGATATAAAACGGGTCGGTTGAGGCCACGGGGACACAATCGGCCTGACGGTTTTTGGACTTGGCCTCGCCTACCAATGTCTGCCACTCATAATCACGCCCCGCCTTCAGCTGAGCGGTTTCTTGCGGACGTTGATAAACAATCACGGCTTCGGGTTTATGGTGCGCGATCTCAATCGCCTCATCGATCAGCGGCTTATAATGCACCACCCGTCCCGGCTCGATGCCGCAGGAGGCGGCGAGAATGAGTTTAGGTTCGCAGTCATCCAAACGGGTTGCAAGTTCACGCGCCGCAAAGCCGCCAAAGACAACCGAGTGCACGGCACCGATCCGGGCGCATGCGAGCATGGCAAATAGCGCCTCGGGGATCATCGGCATATAGACGATCACGCGGTCGCCTTTTTGTACGCCGAAATCCTGCAACACGGCGGCGAGCGTTGCGACCTCATCGCGAAATTCGCCATAGGTGATTTTGCGTTTTGTCCCCGTGATCGGGCTGTCATGAATAATCGCCGTGCGATCGGGATGGGCTTCGGCGTGGCGATCAACGGCGTTGTAGCAGGTATTGACCATGCCATCGGGAAACCAACGGCCATACACACCGAGTGAGGGGTCGAAAACGGTTTGCGGCGGCACGATCCAATCGATCGACTGCGCTTCATCAGCCCAGAATCCCGCTGGATCAATGATCGAGCGGTTATATACTTCGCGATAGCGCGCGGCATGGCTCATGGCGTGCCCCTTTATTGGCGTTTCCCTTTTAAGGATTGCCTTTAGCATCGGATGGCGCTCACGTCAGGCACGACTTTCGATGCAAGGGAAAACATGCGTTTTCAAAGCTTGCCAAATGACGCAACTTGCCGCCAAGTGCGGCTTCATTGACCAACCTTCCGAGTAACCATGCCTGCTGTAATCTCCGATCCTTTGTTTTATTTGGCTGCCATTCCCGCCGTTTTTTTGATGGGGCTGGCGAAAGGCGGCTTTGCTGGATTGGGATTAATTGCCATTCCGCTGTTGGCCTTGGTGGTCTCCCCGGTTAAAGCAGCAGCCTTGATGTTGCCTATTCTGATCTTGCAGGACATGGTCAGCACATGGGCCTATCGCCGCGATTTCGATTTTCGCAATTTGGCGATCATGCTGCCGGGATCGGTGATCGGCATTTTTCTCGGCTGGCTGATGGCGGCCCATGTTTCGGATGACATGGTGAAATTGGGCGTTGGCGTCATTTCGATCGCCTTCGTCATCGTCTATTGGCGTCGGCGAAACGTGGTGGGTGATCCTATACCGGGCAAAACATTTGCCGGTGTGTTTTGGGGCATTATTGCGGGGTTCACGAGCTTTGTGGCCCATGCGGGTGGCCCGCCCTTTCAAGTCCATGTGATGCCGCAACGCCTGCCGCCGCAGACCTATGTCGGTACCTCGACGTGGTTTTTTACGATTACGAATTTAGCCAAGGTACTTCCTTATTTCCTCCTCGGTCAATTCTCGTCCGAAAACCTCGGCACATCCTTCGCGCTGTTTCCCTTGGCGCTTGTTGCAACATTACTGGGCGTCTGGATGGTGCGGCGCATTCCGGCGGCGCGCTTTTACACCCTGATTTATGCGCTGACCTTTTTGGTGGGTGCCAAATTGCTATGGGATAGCGTTCCGCAGCTTTTCTAACGCGATCGACATTGATAGCTCTGGTATATTGGCGCGCAAAGGCTTACCTTAGCGTTGCGGGGCTGCGGAGTGCGTGAGAACAACTGAATTCCCGGGGCCTTAACGACCCCTAGGGAGCTGTCCCTGCCTTGGTCCGTGGACCGGGGCACACGGCGCCCACCTACATATGTAGGCACCTGGGATCGATCGTTCCACGGCTATTGTGGCTCCGCACTTATTGATTGAAGCATGACTGAACCAACTGCCAAAGATTTACGCCGTAAAGAGGCGCTCAGCCGCCGAAGCGCCCTTAGCCCAGCGCAGCGCGCTGAATTTTCGTTTCATATCGCTGAACGTATCGTGCCCTTCGCCAATAAAATGGGCGGCGGTCCCGTGGGTGGCTTTTGGCCGATCCGCAGCGAAATTGATCCTCGCCCTGCCCTTCTCGAACTCGATGCCTTGGGGCTTCGCTCGGCGCTTCCTGTCGTCACCCCATCGGGGCTCATTTTCCGCGCTTGGAAAATAGGTGATGGTGTGTCGGAAGGTCCATTCGGTTTGCGTGAACCAGAAGCGACCGCGCCCGAAGTTTCGCCACTGGCGCTTCTCGTGCCGCTCGCCGCCTTTGATCGCCGCGGACATCGCATCGGCTATGGCGCGGGTTATTATGATCGCGCCATTGCAAGGCTCTCGGCCATTGGTCCGTTGTTTACGATTGGCATTGCGTTTTCAGTGCAAGAAATTGATCGCGTGCCCGAAGAGCCACATGACCGTTCGCTGGATGTTATCGTGACGGAAAAAGAAACAATTGTGATTCCGCACTATTAAAGCGGGAATCAGCCTTCCGCATTCTGAATGGCGAGCGTTGCAGCAATCGTTCCCGAGACGAAGGCGAAAAGTGTTAGCGCGATCAAAATCGAAAACGGCGTCATAAAGGGGATCGTCCCGCCAAGGGCAGCCGACGTGGCTGATATTCCGAAAATCAGGACCGGTATCATCAGCGGCATAACGAGCACGGACAAGATCAATCCACCGCGTCGCATGCCTGCGGTTAGCGCCGCACCAATGGCACCGATAAAGGTCAGCGCAGGTGTACCCACCAAAAGCGTCACAGTGACTGCCATGAGGGCCTTGGGCTCAAGTGCTAAAAGTAAGCCTAAAAAGGGCGCGGCTAAAGCCAGCGGCAAACCCGTAGAGATCCAATGCGCCAAGCCTTTTGCCAGCACGAGAAGCGGCAAAGGTAGCGGCGACATCCGTAAGAGATCAAGCGAACCATCCTCATCATCCGCCTGAAAAAGACGGTCTAACCCGATCAGCGTTGCGAGTAAGGCGGCGACCCACAAAATCGCCGGGCCAATGCGGGCGAGCAACACCATATCGGGGCCGACCGCAAAAGGCATAATGGTGACGAGCATCAAAAAAAACACGAGGCCTACCCCCGCGCCGCCACCAATACGCGCGCCGAGCACCAGGTCGCGGCGAAACATAGCAAGGAAAGCGACCATCATGCAGCTCCTTGCATTTTGAGGCTTCGCGCCGAAAACCCCAAGGGCGTGTGGGTTGCAACGAGCACCATTCCACCGCTCGCCAAATGCTCGCCAACCAAACCATTAAACATCGCTTCCGACGATGCATCGAGCGCAGAAGTGGGTTCATCGAGTAACCAGATGGGCCTGCGTGAAACCAGAAGCCGCGCTAAAGCCAGACGGCGGCGTTGCCCCGCCGAGAGATAGCCCGATGGCAAATGTGCCGCATGGCCAAGGCCTACTTGCGTGAGGGCTTTGTCAGGATCAAGCAGCGGGCGCCCCAACATCGACTGCCAAAAAGAAAGGGTTTCATAGGGTGAAAGGCTTGGCTTCAACGCATCGCGGTGGCCGAGATAATGCGCCTCTTCGCCAAGAGAGGCTTCCGCGTCACCGCCTTCAAGGTTCACTTGACCCTCGGACGCAGGAAGAAGTCCGGCGATGATTCGCAAAAGGCTTGATTTACCGACGCCATTTGGACCTGTAACCGCCAAGGCTTCACCCGAATGAAGCTCGAATCCGAGGCCGGAAAAGACGGGTCGGCCTGAGCGAATGGAAGCTAAGCCGTTAACAATAAGACGCATCAATTGGTTTTCCGAACGGTATCGACATAAGACGACAATACCGCCGTAATCCGACTTTGATAGCCCTTTCCGGTCGCCTTGAAATGGCGCAGCACACGACGCGGTAAACGGAGCGTAATTTGCTCAGTGCCTTCGGGCTCAATAATATCGGCTTTTTCCCAAAATGCTTTTGGTAATAGGCCAGCATCAGGATCTTGAGCGGCCCGCTTATCAATCTCGTCGTCACCCATTGAGCGTACATGCTCGCTCAACGGCGGAGCGGGCGGAAGTTCATTGAGTGTTTCATATCGAACCAGCGATTTTGTCTTCGTATGTTTGACGGTCATCGCGTCCTGCCTTCCATGCTGAGATGATCCGGATATCACCATCGCGCTCGGTGAAAACGACCCGTAACACTTGGCCATCATATTTTCCGAGCGCAATAAACCGTAGTTCTCCGTAATCGTAACGTGTGTCTTGAACGGTTAAAATTGGGCCCCGAAAAATCTGAGCCGCCTGCAAAAACGAGATACCATGCTTGACCTCATTTATACGGCTTTTGCCTAAGTCCCATTGATATCCCATCGCGACTTCTTGTAGTTACAATTGAAGTTATATGATGACGACGAAAAAGTGAAGCCAATTAATAAAAAATTCCCGAAAACCATCTTAAGTCGATGTAGCGATATTGTCAGAAATTTTCTATAAGAGGTATGCGCCGGTGCGTCGCCCATGAGCGAGGCAGGGGGCCTGGGCACTCCCGGGGCGGCGTGATCGCAGAACGTCTATGACGGATTTGCTTTAACCAGACCCCAATTGGAGACTTCCTATGTCATCGTTAGACAGCTTCAAATGCCGCAAGAAACTCAAAGTCGGCAGCAAGACCTATGTTTATTATTCGCTGAAAGCAGCTGAAAAAAATGGCCTCAAAGGCATTTCAAAACTCCCCTTTTCGCTGAAAGTTTTACTCGAAAACCTGCTGCGATTTGAAGATGGCCGCACGGTCACCAAAGCCGATATCAAGGCAGCCGTTGGTTGGTTGAAAACCAAGGGTAAAACAGAAGTCGAAATCGCGTTCCGTCCCGCACGCGTTTTGATGCAGGATTTCACGGGCGTTCCGGCCGTTGTTGATTTGGCCGCCATGCGCGACGCCATGAAAAATTTGGGCGGCGATCCAAAGAAGATCAATCCACTTGTACCTGTTGATCTCGTGATCGACCATTCAGTGATTGTTGATGAGTTCGGCTCGACAAAGGCTTTCAAAAAGAATGTCGATCTCGAATATCAACGCAATGGCGAGCGGTATCGCTTCTTGAAATGGGGCCAGCAGGCGTTTGAAAACTTCTCTGTTGTTCCGCCAGACACCGGCATCTGTCATCAGGTCAATTTGGAATATCTCTCGCAAACCGTCTGGACGCGGAAAGAGAAGATTAAGAACGGCCGCGGTAAATCGGAAACGGTTGAAGTTGCCTATCCGGATTCACTCGTTGGTACCGACTCGCACACCACAATGGTCAATGGCTTGGCCGTTCTCGGTTGGGGCGTGGGTGGCATTGAGGCAGAAGCAGCTATGCTGGGTCAGCCGCAATCCATGTTGCTACCGGAAGTCATCGGCTTCAAGCTGACGGGTAAGCTCGCTGAAGGCATTACGGCAACCGATCTCGTGCTGACCGTCACGCAAATGCTGCGCAAAAAAGGCGTGGTCAATAAGTTCGTCGAGTTTTACGGCCCCGGCCTCAACGCGATGACGCTTGCCGACCGCGCAACAATTGCCAATATGGCACCCGAATATGGTGCGACTTGCGGCTTCTTCCCGATCGACACCGAAACCTTGTCTTATCTCACGATGACAAGCCGCAAAAAGTCGCGCGTCGATCTCGTTGAAAAATATGCTAAAGCGCAAGGCCTGATCCGCACCAAGACAACGCCCGATCCGGTCTTCACCGACACGCTTGAGCTTGATCTCGGCTCGGTCATGCCATCGCTTGCCGGACCTAAGCGCCCTGAAGGCCGCGTTGCTTTGACGGATGCCAAA
Organism: Beijerinckiaceae bacterium; assembly: GCA_036758905.1. Taxonomy (GTDB): domain Bacteria; phylum Pseudomonadota; class Alphaproteobacteria; order Rhizobiales; family Beijerinckiaceae; genus CAIUPE01. The sequence goes on from DAIOVR010000096.1 coordinate 7,451, forward strand.
GCCGGTTTCGTCTCGGCGATGGATACGGAATATAAAAAGGCTGCAGATCTTGCTTCGCGCTACAAGGTTGAAGGCAAAAACTTTGACTTGGGCCATGGCGATGTTGTGATTGCCGCGATCACATCCTGCACCAACACATCAAACCCTTCGGTATTGATGGGTGCGGGACTTCTGGCACGCAATGCATTGGCCAAGGGCTTAACGGTTAAGCCATGGGTCAAAACCTCGCTTGCACCTGGCTCGCAAGTCGTGGCGGAATATCTCGCCAAAGCGGGTCTACAGAAAGACCTTGATAAGCTAGGGTTCAACCTTGTCGGCTTTGGGTGCACGACCTGCATCGGCAATTCGGGTCCGCTTCCAACCGAGATTTCGAAAACCATCAATGATAAGGGCCTTGTTGCGGCTGCCGTTATTTCCGGTAACCGCAATTTCGAAGGGCGCGTATCACCAGACGTGCAAGCCAACTATCTCGCTTCGCCTCCGCTCGTAGTGGCTTATGCTTTGGCGGGCTCGCTGCAGATCGATCTCACCAAGGATCCAATCGGTACCGATAAAAAGGGGAAGCCTGTCTACCTTAAAGATATTTGGCCTTCGAACAAAGAGATCGCCAATTTCATCGCGAAGAATGTCACGAAATCGATCTTCAAATCGAAATATGCCGACGTGTTCGCAGGCGACAGCAATTGGCGCAAGGTGAAGACGCCAGACAGCCAAACCTATGCGTGGGAAAGTGCATCAACCTATGTGCAAAACCCACCTTACTTCGTGGGCATGAGCAAGACGCCAAAGCCTGTGACGGATATTAAGGGTGCAAAGATTTTGGGCCTGTTCGGCGACAAGATCACCACCGACCATATCTCGCCAGCGGGCTCGATTAAGGCTGCGTCTCCGGCAGGCAAATACCTGTTGGCCAATAAAGTTGACCCGGCCGACTTCAACCAATACGGCACACGCCGTGGCAACCACGAAGTGATGATGCGCGGCACCTTCGCCAATATCCGCATCAAGAACTTCATGGTGAAGGATGCGGACGGCTCGACGCCTGAAGGTGGTCTTACGATCCATCAGCCATCTGGCAAGCGTCTGTCGATTTATGATGCCGCGATGGAATACGCGAAATCGGATGTTCCACTGGTTGTGTTCGCAGGCGTTGAATACGGCAATGGCTCCTCGCGCGATTGGGCGGCAAAGGGCACGAACCTGCTTGGCGTTCGCGCGGTTGTGGCGCAAAGCTTCGAGCGTATCCACCGTTCCAACCTTGTCGGCATGGGCGTTGTGCCTTTCGTCTTCGAGGAAGGTACAAGTTGGAAGACGCTGGGACTAACGGGCGACGAGACGGTTTCCATTCCGGGCCTCACTTCCGTTAAGCCACGCCAGAAAATGCATCTCGAAATTACCGATTCAAAAGGCAAGGTAACGCAGGTGCCCGTCACCTGCCGCATCGATACACTCGATGAGATTGAGTATTTCAAGAATGGCGGGATCTTGCACTATGTGCTCCGGCAGTTGGCGGCCTAAGAACTAGCCAACAAAGAGATGAAAAAAGCCCCGCCGGAGTGATCTGGCGGGGCTTTTTTATAATCCGAGACGGAAGATTACTGGCGGACGATCCGTGCGGTTACCTCAATCTCCACCTTCATTTCAGGCTTAAGCAATCCGGCAACGACATAGATTCCGGCTGCAGGTCTGATCTCGCCAAGCACTTCACCGCAAACGGTTAGCACAGGTTCGCAATAGGTCTGATCGGTGACAAAATACTGCGCCCGCACGATATGCTCGGGCGACGAGCCTGCATCTTCAAGTACCTTGGCAACCGTCTTGAAAATATTGCGCGTTTGCTCGGCAACATCATCGGGCATGGTCATGGTGGAATAATCATAACCCGTTGTGCCCGAGACATAGATCATATCGCCATCAATGACGGCGCGCGAATAACCAAAGGTTTTTTCAAACGGTGAGCCTGTCGAAATCAAACGGCGTGTCACGGGCTACCTCAGTTCAAAATCGGCGACCAAGCGGGGTCGGATCCGTAGGAGGG
>DAIOVR010000097.1:0-2393 GCA_036758905.1 Beijerinckiaceae bacterium
TAGCAATGTGCGGATCAGCAATATGGGCGCGCGTCATACCCACCATATCGAGTTTACCAGTGGCGACTGCATGACGTGCGGTTGCAACATCCTGAATTCGTGCAGCATGAAAAACGGGAAATTTGGTCTCTTCCCTAATTTCACCTGCAAAATCGAGGCTAGGCGCTGACGGCGCTCCCATGCCCGGAATGACATGTGAAAGCGCCTCATCGGTATCGATATGACCTTTGATGATGTTCAAGAAATCGAGATGTCCCGTGTGGAGGAGACGCTTGGTGATGGCAATCCCTTCTTCACGCGTCAGTCCCAGCTCCCAATCTTCATCACACACCAAGCGCGAGCCCAGAATAAAATCGGGCCCGACGCGCTTTCTAACGGCGGCAAGCACCTCGCGCGCAAAACGCGTGCGGTTCTCAAGAGTCCCGCCATAATCATCTTCGCGTTTATTGGTAGCGGGTGACCAGAACTGGTCGACAAGATGGCCATACATTTCAAACTCGATACCATCCATACCGCCTGCCTTGCAGCGCTCGGCGGCATCGGCGTAATCACGAATAATTCGCTCGATATCCCAATCTTCAATCACTTTAGGAAAAGCGCGGTGGGCCTGCTCGCGCACTGCAGACGGCGCCAAAACAGGCAACCATTCTTTTTTATTCCAACCGGTGCGGCGACCGAGATGGGTGATCTGAATCATCACCGCAGCGCCATATGCATGAACGCCATCGGTTAACGCTTTAAGATAGGGTACAACCTCATCACGAAAGAGTTCGATATTGCCAAAGGCTTGAGGACTATCTTGTGAAACAACCGATGAACCGCCGATCATCGTCAAGGCAATACCGCCTTTAGCCTTCTCCTCATGATACAGCCGATAGCGCTCTTTCGGCATACCATCCTCAGTGTAGGCAGGTTCATGCGCCGTCGACATGAAGCGGTTTTTGAGCGTCAGATGCTTTAAACGAAAGGGCTGGAGGAGTGGATCAGAAGACGAAACGGAATCCGACATCGTAACCTCAATACCACGCATCAGGCACGGCGGCCTTTTTAGCATCAATCACCGCACGTAATTCCTCATCCTTGGCTTCATCAAGCGCTGGCGGTACATAATCAGCAAGAACGCGTTTCCATTTCCGATTGGCGCGAACTTGAATATCAAGCGAGCCCTCATCCTGCCATTGCTCGAATGAATTATTATCGGACGTCTCGAAATCATAAAACGCCGTTTCATAATTTTTCATCGTATGCGCTGAGCCCAAGAAATGCTTACCGGGCTCAACTTCTAAAAAGGCATCATGGGCCAAAGCGTTCTCATCGGTTGGCAGTCCGCCGCCAATCACATGAAACGCACCGCACTGTTCGGTATCCATGATGAATTTTTCATAAGACATCGACAGAGCACCTTCAGCCCAACCCGCGGCATGCAGAATGAAATTCGCACCGCAGAGGAAAGCCGGCCACATCGAATTAGCGCTTTCGTATGCAGCTTGCGCATCCGGAATTTTCGAAGCGCAGAGATTGCCGCCACAGCGCAAAGGCACACCCAAGCGACGCGCCAATTGACCAATCGCGAAATATCCCAAAGCGGGCTCAGGCGTACCAAAGGTTGGGGCACCCGTTTTAAGCGACATAGACGACAAGAAATTTCCCAAAATCGCAGGCGCACCGGGGCGCTCCAATTGCGTCAGTGCCACGCATACCATGGCTTCCGCAAAGCATTGCGCCAGAGCGCCCGCCGTCGTCACGGGCCCCATCGCACCGCTTAGAATAAAGGGCACACATACAGCGGCTTGATTAGCCGCCGCATAGGTACGGATCACGCGGCTCGCTTCACCATCGAGCACCAGCGGTGAATTCACATTCACATTGCCCAAAATCACGCAATGTTGATCAACATATTCGGCACCAAAAAGCACCTGACACAACTCGATCGACTCGGCTGCACGTGGTGCCGTCGTCACCGAGCCCATAAACGCTTTGTCCGAATATTTGATGTGCGAATACACCATTTCCAAATGGCGTTTATTCACTGGCAAATCGACAGGCTCGCACACTGTGCCACCCGAATGATGCAGATAGGGCGTCGAATAAGCGAGTTTGATAAAATTCTGGAAGTCCTCAATCGTTCCATATCGACGGCCTTTGTCGATATCGGTAACAAAGGGCGAGCCATAGGCGGGCGAGAACACGGTATTATTGCCGCCAATGACGACATTGCGGGCGGGGTTGCGGGCATGTTGGGTAAACTGGCGCGGTGTTGTGGCTTGAATGATCGAACGCACCAAACCACGCGGAAAGATAATCCGTTGGCCTTTGACATCAGCCCCTGCTTTACGAAAAAGCTCAAGGGCGACATCATCACCGCGAATTTCAAAACCGACTTCTTGCAAAAT
>DAIOVR010000097.1:2493-7560 GCA_036758905.1 Beijerinckiaceae bacterium
GCCTCCCACCACGAAGGGAGAATAGCGATATCCGTATCCGGCAAGAGATGATTTTCCTGCAGCTCCATCAAACCGTTACCAATAAATTTAAGCGCCATAATCAATAAAAGTGCCGAAGTACCAATAAAGAGCGGGCGAAGAGGTAGATGGATTGAAACGACCTGCATAATAACGAACAAGCCCAGCATAACCGCAAAAGCAACTGCTAGGCCCGCAAAGAGCGAAACGGACCAACCTTCCGTCACCGCCAATGTGTGAACAAAGAGAATAGATTCGGCACCCTCGCGGAGAACGGATAGCCCCGCCAGAACACTAATCGCAAAGAGCTGATGATTGGCTTGTAGGGCCTGCTCGGCATGGCTCTTCAAATAAGCCTGCCATGCGCGAGGATCTTGACGAACGAAAAGCCAACCACTCACGTAAATCATCAAAGCCGCTGCAGCGAGAAAGATGCCACCTTCGACTAGCGGATTTTGATGCCCGTCAAAGAATGTTTCAACCAAAACAGCGACAGCGATGCTTGCTAAAATACCAGCTCCCGCTCCGGCATAAACGGCCCAGAGCTTAGAACCCGCATCGGATTTCCGGACATAGGCTAAAAGGGCAGCCAGCACGAGAACAACTTCTAAACCCTCGCGCAAAATGATCGAAGCCGACTGAGCGAAAACGCTCCAGTTTGCTAATACCAGCATATCTAGTTCCTTTTCACATCACGCCGTTCAAGGCGGCGCTGCTGATGGGCTAGATAGCACATCTTACATTGGTTTAAAAGAAAAAAACCTTATTTATCAGTAGTTTATATTTTTTCTAAACTACAAGAATCCACCATATAATTCTTAGCGTTGTCGGCTCTGCCAATCGGGCGCCATAAAATAAGGCGCATTGGATGCGGGCAAAGGCTCGCGCCCTAAAATGAGATCGGACGCCTTTTCACCGATCATGATAGCCGGGGCATTGAGATTTCCCGTCGTGATCTGAGGGATAATCGATGTATCAACTACCCTTAGCCCTTCAAGTCCGATCACCCGTGTCTCCGGATCGACAACGGCCATCGGATCGGCGGGCTCGCCCATTTTGCACGTTCCGCACGGGTGGTAGGCACTCTCTGCCTTTTGCCGAACAAAGGCATCGATAGCCTCGTCCGATACGATATCTTTCCCCGGTTGCAACTCCTCACCTCGGAACGCATCAAAGGCATGTTGGCCGAAAATTTCGCGGGTCAGCCGCACACAGGCACGCATTTCAATCCGGTCATCCTCATGGCTCATATAATTAAAGAGGACTTTGGGCTTGTCGAGCGGGTCGGCTGAGGCCAGCCGCACCCATCCCCGGCTTTTTGACCGCATAGGCCCGACATGGGCTTGAAATCCATGAGCCTCCGCTTTCACGCTTCCATCGTAAGCGATGGCGGCTGGCAGAAAATGATATTGAATATCAGCATAAGGCACGCCCGCGCGTGAGCGAATAAAACCGCAGCTTTCGAAATGATTGGTCGCACCCAAGCCATTTTTAAAAAGAAACCACTGGATCCCGATGAGCGCTTTTCCGATCGGATTCATATGCGAGAACAACGTGATCGGCTGAGTACAGGCCTGCTGGAAATAGAATTCCAAATGATCCTGCAAATTCTCACCGACGCCCGCCAAATGATGTAGCGGCTCAATACCATGCGCCTTTAATTCATCTGCCGGACCAATACCGGATAGCTTCAAGAGCTGCGGTGAATTAATGGATCCGCCCGCTAAAATGATTTCGTGACGCGCTTGAACAATCGTCTCTTGACCGCCTTTGAGATACCGTACCGCGACAGCACGCTTGCCCTCAAAATCGAGTTTAGTCACGCGCACGCCAGTCCGGACGACCAGATTTTTCCGATTCATTGCCGGCTTTAAATAGGCGCTCGCCGCACTCCACCTTTTACCTTGATGGATGGTCCGGTCCATTCGGCCGAATCCCTCCTGACGGAACCCATTAACGTCTTCAGTCGCCGCATAGCCGGCTTGGGTCGCCGCTTCGACAAAGACCGAATAGAGCGGGTTTTTCATTGGCCCATAGCTGGTGTGTAATGGCCCTTCATTGCCACGCCATGCATCGCCCCCTTCGGCGCGAGTCTCCGCTTTGCGGAAATAGGGCAATACGTTGCGATACCCCCAGCCTTTCGCGCCCTGAGCCTCCCAACCTTCATAATCCATGGCATTTCCACGGATATAAACCATACCATTGATCGAAGATCCGCCGCCTATCACTTTGCCGCGGGGTAAATCCATTCGGCGGCCGTCCATATAAGGCTCCGGCTCGGTGTGATAGCCCCAATTATACTTGTCCATACCCATTGGAATCGAGAGCGCTGTTGGCATTTGAATAAAGACCGAGCTATCCCCGCCGCCAGCCTCAAGAACCAGCACAGTATGTTTGCCATCTTCAGATAGTCTGCTCGCCAACACACATCCGGCCGAACCCGCACCGATAATCACGTAATCAAAGCCATCCATGGCCATCGCAGCTATCCCTGACCCAACAAAATCCTTAGATTGAGAAAGCCACCCCCTAATCTTAACGCCATGCCAAAACCCGACACGATTTTAGCCTTACACGTCGGCAACAACAAAGTGGGTGACAAAACAGTGGTGAGACTGTTTGATAGGGTGAGGAAAGTTCAAATTTGCCGCGGCGATTTGCTTTTCAGTCGCCAGCGGCGGAGCGGGAACAACTCGCCCGTCGATAACATTTGAAAACAGTTGGGAGAAGTTTATGAAAACAATTTTCAAATCAGCCCTTTCGGTAGCTGCCCTGATCTCTTTGGGCTCTGGCATCGCCATCGCCAAAGATGCGGGATCTTGCAAAACCGTCCGCTTCTCTGATGTTGGCTGGACAGATATTACCGCCACGACGGCTGCAACGTCCGAAGTGTTGAAGGGCTTGGGCTACACGGCAAAGACGGAAGTTCTCTCGGTGCCTGTGACCTTCACCTCCATGAAGAACAAAAAAATCGACGTGTTCCTCGGCAACTGGATGCCGACCATGGAAGCGGACCGCAAGCCTTATCTCGATAAAAAACAAATCGAAGTGGTTGGCGTCAATCTGGAAGGCGCGAAATACACCCTCGCCGTTCCGGATTACACCTATGATGCCGGCCTCAAGACCTTTGCCGATATCGCCAAGTTCAAAGACAAGCTGCAAGGCAAACTCTATGGCATCGAGCCAGGCAATGACGGCAATCGCTTGATCCTCGACATGATCAAGGACAATAAATTTGAACTGAAGGGCTTCGAGCTTGTTGAATCGAGCGAGCAAGGCATGTTGGCCGAAGTTGAGCGCGCAACAAAGAAAAATGAAGATCTCGTCTTCTTGGGCTGGGAACCGCATCCGATGAACACCAAGTTCAAGATGAAATATCTTGAAGGCGGCGATGATATTTTCGGACCAAACCTCGGTGGCGCCACCATCTATACCAACACACGCGCTGGCTATTCGAAGGATTGCCCGAATGTTGGCGCTCTGTTGAAGAACCTCACCTTCACGCTGACCATGGAAAACGAAATCATGGGCGCGATCTTGTTTGATAAGCAAGAAGCCGACAAGGCAGCGATTGCATGGCTAAAAGCTCACCCGCAAACCCTTGATAAATGGCTTGAAGGCGTAACCACGCTGGACGGCAAGCCAGGCTTGGCCGCCGTTAAGGCGTCGTTGGGACTCTAAGACGTATCTGTCATTGCGAGCGAGAGCGAAGCAAACCAGATGATGATTGTTAAAGGGGTGCAGCGTTGCCGTTACACCCCTTTCTGCAAGATCAACTGGGTTGCTTCACTAACGTTCGCAATGACGGTTTTTTATATCTCTGACCGCCTCATCTTCTCAAAAGGCACACGCGCATGGACGAGTGGATAACCACCCACAAATTACCACTCGGAACGTGGATTGAGGCCTTCGTCTCATCGCTCACGGATCAAGGCGCTGACTTTTTCGACGCCATCTCCACCGTTGTTGGCTCAAGCATTGATAGCGCCACGGAGCTATTGCAAGCGATACCCTCCCTTGCCTTTATCGCCGTCTTTGCCGCAGCCGCTTATTGGCTCCATCGTTCGCTCGTTTTGAGCATCGGCAGCGCCCTCGCCCTTCTGCTGATCGCCGATCTTGGTTATTGGGCTGCTACGATGGAAACGCTGTCTCTGGTCGTATCGGCAACGCTGGTTTCGGTCGTCATCGGTGTGCCGATCGGCATTGCTGCCGCCCATAGGCCATGGCTGTTTACTGTGCTTCGCCCAATCCTTGATTTGATGCAAACGATACCGACATTCGTGTATCTCATTCCAACCCTGATTTTATTTGGCCTTGGCGTTGTGCCGGGCCTAATCTCGACCGTTATTTTTGCCATTCCGGCGCCCATCCGCCTAACCCATTTGGGCATTTCAGCCGTACCGAAGCACCTTATTGAAGCGGGCGAAGCCTTTGGTGCAACCAAGCGTCAATTGTTGTGGAAAATCGAACTCCCCTCGGCCCTTCCAACGATCATGGCCGGCATTACCCAATGCATCATGCTGTCGCTTTCCATGGTCGTGATCGCGGCGCTCGTTGGCGCGGGCGGATTGGGTAAACCCGTCGTTCGCGCACTCAATTCGGTCAATATCGGTATGGGATTTGAAGCAGGTCTAGCGATCGTTATTTTGGCGATCATTCTGGACCGCGTGTGCAAATTGCCCGAGCGCAGACAGGTTAGCAAAGCATTATGAGCCATCTTGTTTTCGACCAGGTCGACATCGTCTTTGGCAGCGCTCGAAAAGAAGCGATCGAGCGGCTGGATAAAGGCGAAACGCGTGATGAAATTTTGCAAGCAACCAATGCCGTCATTGGCGTTGCAGGCGCTTCACTCACCGTCGAAGAGGGCGAGATCTGCGTCTTGATGGGCCTGTCAGGCTCAGGCAAGTCAACCTTGCTCCGTGCGGCGAACGGATTAAACCCCATTTCACGCGGCAAGGTATTGCTGCGCCATCGCGGGCAGATGGTGGATATAGCCACCATTGATGCCGCAACGCTTCGTGCCGTGCGCACCGAGAGCGTCGCCATGGT
>DAIOVR010000097.1:7660-9343 GCA_036758905.1 Beijerinckiaceae bacterium
AGCCACGATCTCGACGAGGCCATGAAAATCGGCAACCGCATCGCGATTATGGAAGGTGGCCGCATCGTGCAATGGGGCACGCCGGAAGAGATTATCCTCAAACCTGCCAACGCCTATGTCGCCGAATTCGTGGCGCATATGAACCCGCTGAATGTGCTCAAAGCAGGCTCGATCATGCAACCGCTTGCGGCATGTTTGCGCGAGCAGGGCCATGTTTATTTTGACGATCAGAAGCAATCATCCATTGCGATCGATGACGAAGGCTTTCCCTTTGCCGCCCAACTCAATGGCGCTCCGCATCGCCTTATTCCATGCGGCGTCGATGGGGTAATCCCTGATCGCGCCGCAGGTGTTGGCATTGTGCTGGCTCCCGCCGATATCAGCCTTAAAACAGCCATCGCGCTCCGCCAACAAAGCGGTCATGCACTAGGGATTATTGATAGCGAAGGGAAACTCATCGGCCTTTGTACCGATGCCACTATTTATAGCGGTCTGTTGAGGCAGAAGCAGGCTTAATCAGCCGGGCCCCAATCCTTTGGCCTTCAATTCGGCGGCATAGTCTTTAAGACAGGAAGGACACAGGCAGTCGCTGGGGCCGCCCACCGTTGTCAGGGGCAACTTAAATTCTTCCTGCCCGCACCAACACAGCCCTCCCAAAGTGCAGGTAAACGGCGCGCCGCAGCGTTCACACGAAACGGCTCGGTCTCGGCCTTTTTTATCTTCTGCGGCTACACTCGTCGTCATCTCTCTTTCCTTTAAAAAATAATACGATTCGCCCGCACCCGTCGCTTCGAGACGCAGGAGGGTCGGCGTCAGTCAATCGACATTGACGATTAAAACCGTATCATCCATCAAGAATCTGTAAAGCTGCCGACATGTGTGGAGGAAAAACCTATGAACAATGAAGTCATCATTAGCTGCGCCGTAACGGGCGCAGGCGACACGGTCGGCAAGCATCCGGCCATTCCGGTCACGCCGCGCCAGATCGCGGACGCCGCCATCGAGGCCGCCCAAGCCGGCGCAGCGATTGCCCATCTCCATGTCCGCAATACCGAGACAGGCAAAGCGGGTCGCGACCTCGCCAATTACCGCGAGGCGGTCAAGCTAATCCGCGAATCAGGTGTCGATGTCGTCATCAACCTCACCGCCGGCATGGGTGGCGATTACGCCTATGACCCGAAAAACCCCGGCATTCCCGGCCCCGGCTCCGATTTGGCCGATGCCGCCGAGCGCGTCGCCCATGTTGAGGAACTTCGTCCGGAAATCTGCACGCTCGATTGCGGCTCGCTCAATTTCGGCAATGGCGCGTTTTTAGCGACCGCAGATTTGCTCCGCGATATGGCGGCGCGTATACAGAAGGCAGGCGTCAAGCCGGAGATCGAGGCGTTTGAATTGGGCCATATCTGGCTTGCCAAGCAATTGATGTCCGAAGGCCTGATCGATAACCCGCCACTCTTCCAGCTGTGCCTTGGCATTCCATGGGGCGCCGAGGCTACCACAGAGGCGATGCTCGCCATGCGCAACCATTTGCCAGCAGGATGCAACTGGGCAGGCTTTGCCATTGGCCGCAATCAAATGGCCTTTGTCGCACAAGCCGTGTTGCTTGGCGGCAATGTCCGCGTCGGATTGGAAGACAATATCTGGCTCGATAAAGGCGTTCACGCCACCAATGGCACGCTCGTT
>DAIOVR010000098.1:0-5629 GCA_036758905.1 Beijerinckiaceae bacterium
GTGGACGTACCACTCGCCAACCGGGTCAGGTCCGGAAGGAAGCAGCCCTAACGAGCCCGGGCGGGTCATCGTCCAGCCTTCCACCCTATTTGCCATCTTTCCGGCCAGTTTGGCCGTAGTAAACCCGCTGAGGACGACGCCCCTCATGAGCGAAACGCCCGATAGCGTGACGGAAAGAGACGATCAAACGATCTCGATGTTCGGAGATGCGCCGTCGGTTGCGCCTTCGCCATCGACCCCTTATCGCGTTTTAGCGCGAAAATACCGCCCGCAAACCTTTGATGATCTCATCGGCCAAGATGCGATGGTCCAGACGCTCTCCAATGCGTTTGAGACGGGACGCATTCCGCAAGCCTGGATCTTAACGGGTGTCCGCGGGGTAGGTAAAACCACAACCGCCCGCATCCTGGCCAGGGGGCTCAATTATCTTCTCCCCGATGGTTCTGGCGGCCCGACGATTCACATGCCAACCGAAGGCGTGCATTGCCGCGCCATTATGGAATCGCGTCACGTCGATATTCTGGAAATGGATGCCGCGTCGCATACGGGTATTGATGACGTCAAACAACTCACCGATGGTGTGCGTTATTCACCCGCTTCCGCGCGCTATAAAGTCTACATCATCGACGAAGTGCATATGCTCTCGGACAAGGCGTTCAACGCCTTTTTGAAAACGCTGGAAGAGCCACCACCCCACGCCAAATTTATTTTCGCAACCACGGAAATTCGTAAAGTTCCGGTGACGATTTTATCGCGCTGCCAACGCTTTGATTTGCGCCGCGTGGAAGCCGATGTGCTCGTCAATCATTTGCGCAAAATTTGCGTGGCCGAGGGCGTCACCATTGACGATGAAGCCTTGGCACTGATTGCACGCGCGGCGGAAGGCTCCGTCCGTGATTCGCTTTCGCTGCTCGATCAAGGCATCGCGCATGGTGCAGGCAAAGTCGATGGTGAAACCGTTCGTACCATGCTCGGTTTAGCCGATCGCGCCCGCGTGATTGATCTGTTTGAATCGGTGATGAAAGGCGATGTTGCGTCCGCCTTAGCCGAGCTGCGCGGCCAATATGATCTCGGTGCCGATCCCCGCACGATATTATCCGATCTCGCCGAGTTCACGCATTTCGTTACACGGCTGAAAGTCGTGCCGGAATCAGCCAAAGATTCAAGCGTCACCGAAGCCGAGCGCGTTCGTGGTGCAAGCTTCACATCACTGCCCATGCGCGTGCTTTCGCGCGCTTGGCAAATTTTGCTCAAGGGCATCACGGAAGTAGCCGAAGCGCCAAAGCCTGTAACCGCGGCCGAAATGGTCTTGGTGCGTTTGGCCTATGCGGCCGATCTTCCAACGCCCGATGAAGCGTTGAAAATGCTGACGCAAGAAAGCTATTCCGGCTCATCAACGCCATCGGGTGGTCCGAGCGGCGGCGGTGGTGCTCGTATGACCGCCAATGGCGGCTTAACAGTTGCCGCCCGCTCTGAAGCAGCACCCATGCGCTCGCCGGAAGCCGCTCCTACCATGCGGATTGAGCGGTTCGAGGATCTCGTAGCCTTGGCAACTGAGAAGCGCGATATCGGACTTAAAACCGCGCTTGAACGTGATGTTCGCTTGGTGCGCTTCGAAGATGGACGTTTTGAGTTTGCGCCATCCTCCGATGCCTCGCCGCAGCTTGCCGCTGATATCAGCAAGAAATTGCAAGAATGGACTGGCCGTCGCTGGATCGTCGCCGTTTCATCGGAACAAGGTCAAGAGACCTTGCGCGATGTCGCCGAGAAAGCCAAAGCAACAAAGCTCGACGACATTAAATCCAATCCCTTGGTGAAGGCCGCCTTTGAACATTTTCCCGGCGCACAAATCATCGAGGTACGTGATTTGCTAAACCCCACTGAGACAGAAAATACCGATGACGAGAGCTTTGATTTTTCAGCGCTCGATCAAGATTTTGACGATTAAGAACGGAGACGACCAGTGAAAGACATGTTCGGCATGATGAAAAAAGTGCAGGAGATGCAATCGAAGCTTGGTGCCGTGCAGGCCGAGCTTGATGAAATGGAAGTAAGCGGCCAATCAGGCGGCGGTCTCGTTTCTGTTACCATGACGGTTAAGGGCCTCACCAAAGCCGTGACGATTGATGACAGTCTCTTGAAATCGGAAGAAAAAGATATTCTGGAAGATTTGCTGGTTGCAGCCCTCAACGATGCCCGCGCCAAAGGCGACAAACTCATGGCCGACAAGATGGGCGCACTCACCGCAGGGCTTCCGATCCCTCCCGGGATGAAACTGTTTTAATGGCCTCCGTTACCGGTCCCGAAATTGAGCGTCTTATTCAGCTTCTGGCAAAATTGCCGGGGCTTGGTCCGCGCTCGGCAAGGCGTGCCGCGCTGCATCTTGTTAAAAAACGTGAACAGATTTTAGGGCCGCTTGCGGACGCAATGCAGGTCGCGCGTGAACGTATTCTCGTCTGCGATTCGTGCGGCAATATCGACACGCTTTCGCCCTGCACCCTCTGCTCCGACCCGAAGCGTGACAATACGCTACTGATCGTCGTCGAAGACGTCGCCGATCTATGGGCGTTGGAACGCGCAGGTGCTACCGCAGGCCGCTATCATGTTTTAGGCGGCGTGCTCGCAGCCCTTGACGGCATCGGCCCCAAAGACCTTAACCTTGACGCCCTCGTCGCCCGAGCAGCCTCCGGCGGTATCAAAGAAGTCATTTTGGCACTGAACGCCACGGTCGATGGTCAAACAACCGCCCATTACATCACCGATTTGCTGTCGCCCTATGAGGTGATCGTTACCAAACTCGCTCATGGCGTACCCGTTGGCGGCGAGCTTGATTATCTGGACGAAGGCACTTTGACGGCAGCGATGCGTCAGCGCACGGCCGTATAACGTCCCTATGGACGGAATCAACGCTCTCGTTCACATTTCAAACTCTAAATTCATGGAGTAAGGCTCGTGCGGCGATTAGGTCTTGGATGCATAGCAGCGATGGTAATGGCGGGCTCGGCCCTTATGCCCGCAAAAGCAGATGAGCCTCGCTGGCGTCACGCCGTATCACTCATGGGCGAACCAAAATATGCGGCCGATTTCAAACATTTTGACTATGTAAACGCAGATGCACCAAAGGGTGGAACCGTACGGCTCGCGGCCAATGGAAGTTTTGATAATTTCAACCTCGTTGTTGCAGGCGTTAAAGGGCAATTGGCCGCTGGCATTGGCTCGGTCTATGAAACGCTTCTGTCCAACTCGCTGGATGAAGTCTCAACCGCCTATGGATTGCTGGCTGAAGGACTTACCTTCCCTGCCGATTTTGCATCGGTCACCTACCGCTTGCGTGCCAATGCCAAATGGCAAGACGGAAAACCTGTTACGCCGGAAGACGTCGTTTTCTCGTTTGACGCGTTGAAAGCCAATAGCCCGCAATATGCGTTTTATTTCGAACACGTCGCCAAAGCGGAGAAGACAGGCGAGCGTGACGTTACCTTTACGTTTGATGCGCCGGGCAATCGTGAACTTCCCCAAATCGTTGGCCAATTTGTGATCCTTCCCAAACATTGGTGGGAAGGCATTGGCCCGGATGGTAAACCACGCAACATTAAGGAAACGACTTTAGAGCCCCCTCTCGGCTCTGGCCCGTATCGCGTCAAATCTTTTAGCGCAGGTCGAAACATCGTTTTGGAACGTGTGGCCAATTATTGGGGTAAGGATTTGCCCCTCAATATCGGCACCAATAATTTCGATGAGATGCGCTTCGAATATTTCCGCGACACCACTGTTCAGCTCGAAGGGTTAAAAGGCGACGCTTATGATTTCCGCCTTGAAAACAGCTCGAAAAATTGGGCTACGGCTTACGATTTTCCAGCCGTCAAAGATGGTCGCGTGATCCGCGAAGAATTTGCCGAACGCGCGTCGGGCCGCATGCAAGGGTTTATTATGAACCTGCGCCGCGATAAGTTTAAGGACCAACGCGTCCGGCGTGCGCTTAATCTCGCTTTTGATTTTGACGAGATGAACAAGACCGTCTTTTTCGGAGCCTATAAGCGCATCGCTTCGTTTTACGAAGGTACCGAGCTTGCATCCTCCGGCCTGCCATCGGGTCTAGAAAAAGACATTCTGGAAAGCATAAAAGACAAAATCCCCGAAACGGTACTGACAACGGCCTATCAAAACCCCGTCAATGGTAATCCGCAAGCCGTTCGTGATAATTTGAAGGAAGCCGATCGCCTGCTCAAAGAAGCAGGATGGGAGATTAAATCGGGCAAGCGCATCAACACCAAAACCAATGAGCCTTTGGCCATTGAACTCCTCGCCGATGATCCGACCTTCGAGCGTATTTTGCTCTTCTGGAAGCCATCGCTTGAGCGTTTGGGCATCACCGTGAATGTCCGCGTGGTCGATCCTTCGCAATATGAAGAACGGATGCGTGATTTCGATTACGATGTCACCACTGATCTTTGGGGCGAGTCGCTTTCGCCCGGCAATGAGCAACGCGAATTCTGGGGCTCCGCCGCGGCGGATGTGAAGGGCTCGCGCAACACCATTGGTATTAAAGACGCAGCCATTGATGCCCTCATTGATCGCGTGATCTTTGCGAAAAGCCGCGAAGAACTCATCGCCGCCACCCATGCGCTCGACCGTGTATTGCTCGCGCATGATTATGTCGTCCCGCAATGGACCTATGGCTTTTCGCGTACAGCCCGATGGAACCGTTTCTCCCACCCTGAGAAAATGCCGGAATATGGCGCCTCCGCCTTTCCGACCATTTGGTGGTATGACACGGACAAAGCCGCCAAAACCGGCAAGGCTGGATAATCCATGCTTGCTTATATTCTGCGCCGTATTTTGCTGATGATACCGACTTTGTTCGGCATCATGCTCGTCTCTTTTGTTGTGGTGCAATTCGCCCCCGGTGGGCCAGTCGAACGCATTATCGCGCAATTGCAGCAAGGCGCTGATTCATCCGCAACCGCACGAATCTCCGGCAGTGCAGGCGGCGACTTTTCCGCCACCACGCAAAGCCAACCGGGCGGCGGCACGATGGAAGGTGGCTCGTCAAAATATCGTGGCGCACAGGGGCTCGACCCCAAATTTATAAAGCAACTCGAAGCGCAATTTGGCTTTGATAAGCCTGCCCCCGAACGCTTTGTGATGATGCTCTGGAATTACCTCCGCTTCGATTTCGGCAAAAGCTATTTCCGTGATGTTTCGATATTGCAGCTTATAAAAGAAAAGCTCCCCGTCTCTATTTCTTTGGGGCTTTGGATGACGCTACTGTCTTACCTGATCTCCATACCCTTAGGCATTCGCAAAGCGATCTCTGATGGTTCCCGTTTCGATACATGGACATCGGCCATCGTCATTATTGGCTATGCGATACCGGGCTTTTTATTCGCCATTCTGTTGATCATTTTATTCGGCGAAGGCTCGTCGCTTGCGCCCTTCTTTCCGCTGCGTGGGCTCGTATCGGATAATTTTGCAACCCTGCCATGGTACGCAAAAGCCCTCGATTACGCCCGCCATCTCACACTTCCTATTCTATCCATGGCTCTCGGTGCGTTTGCGACATCAACACTGCTCACCAAAAATTCCTTCCTTGACGAAATCCGCAAGCAATATGTGCTGACCGCCCGCA
>DAIOVR010000098.1:5729-9292 GCA_036758905.1 Beijerinckiaceae bacterium
ACCAAAAATTCCTTCCTTGACGAAATCCGCAAGCAATATGTGCTGACCGCCCGCATGAAAGGTTTAACTGAAACGCAAGTCCTCTACGGCCATGTGTTTCGAAACGCGATGTTGATCGTCATCGCAGGTTTCCCAGGCGCGTTTATCAGCGCGTTTTTTGCGGGCTCTCTCTTGATCGAAACCGTGTTCTCGCTAGATGGCTTGGGCCTTCTATCCTTCGAATCCATCGTTAATCGCGATTATGCGGTCGTTTTTTCTACCCTTTATATTTTCTCGCTTTTAGGCCTGTTCGTTAATTTGCTATCCGACCTTGTCTACACTTGGGTCGACCCGCGCATCGATTTCGAAACGCGCGAGGTGTGACGCTATGACCGAAGCCCTTTCAAAGCTCGCGCCGCCACTTCCCGCTAAAGGGCTACTGCGCCTATCGCCGATTAATGCTAGGCGCATGGAGAACTTCAAATCCAATCGCAGAGGCTTTTGGTCACTCTGGATTTTCTTGATCCTCTTTATCGTCTGCCTTTTTGCGGAATTCATCGCCAATGACCGCCCCATCATCGTCTTCTATAAAGGCGAGATTCTGGTTCCTGTTTTCATCGATTACCCGGAAGAAAAATTCGGTGGCTTTTTAGCGGAAACCGATTATCGCGACCCTGTCATTCGCGATGAGATCAATGCCAATGGTTTCGCCATCTGGCCCATCATTCGCTTTGCCTCCAACACGATTAATCTGGATTTACCAAGCCCCGCACCGGCACCGCCTACATGGCTACAAAAAGATTCGGTATGCGCCAAAATCGCCAAACGCACAGGCGGATCACGCTGCGCTGATCTCGAATGGAATTGGCTTGGCACCGATGATGGCGGCCGCGATGTCTTGGCGCGGATCATTTACGGTTTTCGTATCTCTGTTTTATTCGGGCTTATTTTAGCCGCCATCTCCTCCGTCATCGGCATTTTTGCCGGTGCCATCCAGGGCTATTTCGGCGGGATGATCGATCTTTATTTCCAACGCTTCATCGAGATCTGGTCAGCCATCCCCTCACTTTATTTGTTAATGATTTTATCCAACTTCTTCCAACCAAGTTTCTTCACGCTGCTCGGCATTCTGCTTCTCTTCTCATGGGTAGCGCTTGTCCATGTCGTCCGTGCTGAATTTCTACGTGCCCGCAATTTCGATTACGTCCGCGCCGCCCGCGCGCTTGGCCTCTCCAACGCCCGAATCATGTGGCGGCACGTGCTCCCCAACGCGATGGTGGCAACGCTCACCTTCCTGCCCTTCATCCTCAACGGCTCGATCACCACGCTTACGTCGCTGGATTTCCTAGGCTTCGGACTGCCACCGGGCTCGCCTTCGCTGGGCGAGCTGCTCTTGCAAGGCAAAGCCAATATCGCAGCCCCTTGGCTTGGGCTTACGGGCTTTATGGTGATTGCTGTCATGCTGTCGCTTCTCATCTTTATTGGCGAAGCGGTGCGTGATGCCTTTGATCCGAGAAAGACATTTTCGTGATAGCCCCCCTCCTCCACGTCACCAACCTTTCCGTGGCCTTCGCGCAAGGCGGACAAACCACGCTGGCCGTTGATCGCGTCTCGTTCGAAATTGCTAAGGGTGAAACACTCGCGCTCGTGGGGGAATCGGGTTCGGGTAAATCCGTTACAGCGCTCTCGGTTCTCAAGCTCCTATCCTATCCGCCCGCGTCCCATCCTTCAGGTCAAATCCTCTTCAAAGGTGAGGATTTGATAACTGCCGATGATACATCGCTTCGCAAAATTCGCGGCAATGCGATTACCATGGTCTTTCAAGAGCCGATGACATCGCTCAACCCGCTGCACACGATTGAAAAGCAGATCGGCGAAATTTTAGCGCTTCATAAGGGCCTCACCGGAGAACGCGCGAAAAAGCGCATTCTAGAATTGCTTGAAGAAGTCGGCATTCGTGATGCTTCTAATCGCCTTGACGCCTATCCGCATCAGCTTTCAGGTGGGCAACGGCAACGCGTGATGATCGCCATGGCGCTTGCCAATGAGCCTGATCTTTTGATAGCGGACGAACCCACCACTGCGTTGGATGTCACCGTACAAGCCCAAATTCTGCGCCTCCTCAAAGATATTCAAAACCGTCGTGGCATGGCGATGCTATTTATCACGCATGACCTCGGCATTGTTCGCGCCATTGCCGATCGTGTCTGCGTGATGACACAGGGCAAAATCGTCGAGCAGGGAATAGTCGCCGATATTTTTGATCACCCGCAACACCCTTACACGCAAAAGCTTTTAGCAGCCGAGCCAAAAGGCGAGCCGCACACCGTTCCAACCGACTCACCCGAAGTTATGCGGGCCGATGCGCTAAAAGTCTGGTTTCCGATCAAGCGTGGCTTTTTCAAAAAGACGGTCGGACACGTCAAAGCGGTTGATGGTGTTACGCTTCGTATTCGCGCTGGCGAAACGGTTGGTGTGGTTGGTGAATCAGGCTCCGGCAAAACCACATTGGGCCTTGCGATGCTGCGGCTCATTTCCTCCGAAGGCCCCATTGCCTATCTCGGTAACCGCATCGACGGCACAACGTCAAATGCCATGCGGCCGTTGCGGCGCGATCTACAAATCGTGTTTCAAGACCCTTACGGCTCGCTATCGCCGCGTCTTTCAATTGCCGATATCGTTGGCGAAGGCTTGGAAGTGCAAAACGCCGCTTTAAGCCTTGAAGAGCGCCGCGAGATTGTGGCCCAAGCCCTTATCGATGTCGGCCTTGATCCCAAAACCATGGATCGATACCCGCATGAGTTTTCCGGCGGGCAACGCCAACGCATCGCCATTGCACGTGCGGTTGTGCTGAACCCCAAATTCATTGTGCTCGATGAACCAACTTCCGCGCTTGATATGTCGGTGCAAGCCCAAATCGTCGATCTGCTGCGTGATCTGCAACGCCGCCGCAATCTAGCCTATCTCTTTATCAGCCACGACCTTAAGGTCGTCAAAGCACTCGCCAATCATGTGATTGTCATGCGAGAAGGGCAAGTAGTGGAAGAAGGCCCGGCTGATAAGCTCTTCACGTCGCCACAAAGCGATTATACGAAAGCGCTTTTTGCCGCTGCCTTTCACCGTGATGGTACGCAAGGCTCCGCTTGAACGATCAACGATGAGGATCAAATGAAGTTTTCGACACAAGACACACTCACCGTTGCCGCTTTGTTACGCGAAGCAGCCTTGGCAGAAATCATGCCGCGCTTTCGTTCTTTAACCGAAGGCCAAGTCCGGCAAAAATCCTCGGCCACCGATCTCGTTACCGATGCAGATGAGGCGGCTGAGCGCCTGCTCACCGCGCGGCTGAAAGAAGCCTTCCCCGGTTGCGCTGTGATCGGTGAAGAAGCGACCGCAGCCGATCCGTCTTTGCTCAACAACATCGCAGAGCCGGAGCTTCTGTTTATTCTTGATCCTGTCGATGGAACGGCTAATTTCGCCGCGGGCCTTCCGCTTTTCGGCGTGATGGCCTCCGTCGTTAGCCGCGGCGAAGTCATCGCTGGCCTCATCTATGATCCGATGGGCGAAGATTGGGCGATTGCACG
>DAIOVR010000099.1:0-1849 GCA_036758905.1 Beijerinckiaceae bacterium
GTGTCCAGTGGCAGTGGGGGGTCAATTCGGATCATTTGTTTATCTCACACATGATGATACGGATTATGTAGCCTAGCATGCCAAGCGCCCAAAGCAATCCTATCCATTCTGCAATTTCATGATTCGTCACTTCTCGTCCTCCATATCTTCATGACCTCTGCCTCGATGTGAGGCCGCAATTTATCAGGGGTCCGACCAATTTCGGCCCTGCGTTCCAACTTTGTTTCCAGATTAAGTATCCGGCAGGCACGTTCATAGATCGCCAAGCGGCAGGCGGACTGTATCCCCGCAGGCTGATCCTGCAACGCAACCTTGCCAATCATCACATCT
This sequence comes from Beijerinckiaceae bacterium, assembly GCA_036758905.1. Lineage (GTDB taxonomy): Bacteria > Pseudomonadota > Alphaproteobacteria > Rhizobiales > Beijerinckiaceae > CAIUPE01. Next base: position 331 of record DAIOVR010000099.1, read on the forward strand.
TCAATCATTTTGCTAGGCCGGGTGATGAACTGCCAAATATCGTCCAAACGCTTCTTGCGCCGCTTTGTGACCGAGGGCAATGCAAACAAAAGCCCCTGCTCGTTGTGCTGCATATAGATACTCCTGCTGACCATCTTGCCACACTGATTTTGTATGGTCCCGTCTTTTTAATTCACATACAAATGCAGGCCCACCAGGGATAATGATGTCCGATGCTCCCTTCACCATGCCTTCCGCCTTTTCAATCCTGATCTTCATTGCCGACCGGACACCCTCATTGCGGGGGTGAAAAGCGATCGCACCCCACGTCTTAGGATAGTCGCGCCGCAAACGTGCAAAAAATGTAACCTGCTCCATAGATTCAGTGGCGCATTTACCCCTGTACGTCTGATCGCCGTACACATCGATATCATCAGGGAACTTCATCAGGCTTCCTATTGTAGGCAATCACTTTGTACCAAGCGCCTTCTTTTTGGTAAGTGATGGTATCGGGTGCATTGCCGTTAAGATCCGTGTACATAGCACGTTCTTTATAGCCTTGCGACCAGTTTGGATCTTTTGGCACCCAGAACGAAAATTTCCGATACGATGTACGCACATCGATGCGCCACATTTCCCGCCCAGCCTTGCTTAGGGTATGGTTTGCCTTCCATTCTTCCACCACATCTGTCTGCCGCCTTGTGGGGTCATCTTTCATCGCCTTAAACTCAGCGATCAGCTTTTCGTTCGGATCGACGATCTCCCCCTTACATTCTGAGCAATACCGTGCGGCTATGTCATTATCAGCCTCGCAGTGGGGGCAGGTCTTTGTGGTCCAACGAGATCCGCACTGTACCAGTTGCCCCGCCACGAGTTGTCTCGACTGGCAACGCCTGCCGTAATGGGCGGGAATGTTGCCATGCTCTGAGGTGATTGGAATGCTGAACATATCACAGAAATACCCAGCGGCGCTGATGTTGAACCCCGATGGGTTTGGCCTAGCTTTAAATTCATTTTCCACCTCGCATAATGGGCAGCGCACCTTCAGGTAAAGCGCGTTTTCCTTTGCCTTTACCGTCTTGATCAAGGGGTTAAACACATCCCCGTCGGGGCAGTGGCGCTCGAGGTTCTCGGCATAATCTAGGATCAGGCAGTCATCCTTGCCATCGGACAAGCGCAGACCTCGACCGATGATCTGCTGCAGCAGGCCCACTGATTCTGTCGCCCGTAGGATCGCGATCAGATCGACATGGGGCGCATCGAAGCCGGTGGTGAGCACCTGCACGTTGACAAGGTACTTGATCTCTTGGGCCTTGAACCGCGCTATAATGGCGGCGCGTTCCTGATTGGGCGTATTCCCCGTCACAAGGGCAGACAAGCCCCGTGGCAGGCTTTCCATGCATTCTTGGGCATGCTGCACCGTAGCGGCAAAGACCATCACCCCTTGGCGTTCTCTGGCCTGCGCCACCACGTCCGCGATGATCGCAGACGTCTTGCGGCCTTGGCCGATAAAGGCGCGGTCGATGTCCTCGCTGTCGAA
>DAIOVR010000099.1:1949-9282 GCA_036758905.1 Beijerinckiaceae bacterium
GTCATCCCCACGACGCGGATGTTGGCATTCTGTTCGCGAATGGCATTGACGATGTTGCGGATCGTCGGCGTGATCCCGTGGGCCTCGTCGATGACGATCATCCCGAATTGGCTGCCGAAGCGCCTGATGCGGTTCTTCACCGTCAGGGGAGTGCCAAACACCACCGGGTGCTTAAGCGACTTGGCACCGGCGCTTGCCGAGAAGATTGAGCAGGGGTTGCCGGTCGCGCGGTATTTTTCGCTATTCTGCACCACAAGCTCGGCGCTAGGCGCAAGGCATAGGACGTGTTTGCCGCCAGATATGCGGTGAATAGTGTCCGCAATCGCCGCAATGATATGTGACTTTCCCGCTCCCGTAGCGGCCTCAATGCAGCACGGCTCAGCCGTTTTCTTCACCCACTGGATGATCTGATCGTGCGCTTTTTGCTGATAGGGTCTTAACATTTAAATCTTCCATTTTATTTAGATTGACCTGTGGCACCATCCATGCCGGTGCACCCTTGCCATTGGGGTCGTAGAGGTATTTGTCCTGCTTGGCTTCGTTGGTTCGTATCCAACCGGCCATTGTGTAGGTAGGCATGCGATTAATCACAAGGACGACAATCTCGTCCTTCTTGTCGTTTGCCCGGATGATCAGCTTGCCATGCTCGTGCTTGGTGGATCGCACCTGCATGACCCCGACATCCGGTGCCTTGAATGTATTCACCGATGGCTCGTAGTAGACATCCAGCCACTTCGCAAAGGCCATTTCGGCGGCTGCCCCATCGACATCAATCTGCCACTGCGAATCAGTTGGCGAGTGCTTGTTTTGAACGAGATTGCCCAGCGACGATATGCTTCGCATGTTGCCGACAAGCCCGGCAACCATGAGTTCGGGCTTGGTTAGTTTAATGGTATTCATCACTGTCCTACGAAGATTGTGGGTTGCGGGTCGTTAAAATCGAACAAATACCAGCAGCAGTTATCCTTGCCAGCCGTATTTCCAAACCACTTCACCCGCCCCACCGACACAATTTTCTTGCAGTGCGGCAGGTAAGGCGTGGCCTGCTTGGTGTGCATCCAATCCGCATCAAACAGCAACCATGTCGGCCCCCAAAACAAGGATCTCTCGATGATCTGGTGCATTACATCGCGGCCCCAAGGCGGGTTTGTAATCACTAGGTTGGCGCGGTTCATGTCTTCGCGTGTCAAAAATGACGCATCTGCCTGTTTCACGATCTTGTGGCGAGGCTCAACGTCATAGGCGGCAACGCACTTGTGGCCATGCTTTTGCAGGATGCGGATCAGAGCCCCGTCACCGGCGCAAGGCTCCGCATAGTATGATTCCTTAGGTAGGTGCGAAAGAAGCGGCAGAACCGCGTCCTCCGGCGTAGCATAGGCATCAAGCTTGTGCTTTTTGTAACTGCTTCGCTTGCCCATCTAAATATTTCTCCGCGTTCGGAAGCTCACGTTCAATTAGATATTTTTCATAGAAATTTTTTAGAACGGGCAACACCGTCGCGAGGAAAGATTCGTCCCGATCTATTCGCTCCAACGCATCCCCGTATGGCGTCCACTGGTAGAAGTCGCACCAATCGCGGTCCGTAGCAAATAGCTGTATCTGCATCTGCGCGTAATAGTGGGTCTGCATTGCTGCCGTCTTGAATACCGGCGGTCTCTTGTACCGAATGCCAAACGGGCACTTGATCTCGACCAGACCCCTATCGCCCACCAGTCCGTCGGGGCTGGCCCCGAGCCAGTGCTCGTATTGGTAGAAGGCGCACGGTTCAACCGTGTTACCGGTGACCATCTCGTATTCAAGAAGGGCACCGGCCTCGTTCTGTACGCCCCAGTTAGTGGCTATGTTTCCCGTAAACTCACTGGGAGCCTTGTGCCAATCACGAACCATGCGGCGCAAGATGTCCGCTTGATTCGCAAAGGGTGCGATACCGAGGATTGCTCCAACGGCTGAACCGGTCACCCGGCCCTTTCGAATGTTAAACCATTCCTCGGATCGCTGTTCCATTATCTTTCGTCCTTTAAAGGCCAGCCCAATATCTTACAAAGGTCATCGGATGGGTTTACTTCGTCCATTATAATTTTGCGTTCTCGCTCCAAAAGACCAATGACATCGCTAATCAGATCAATTTGAGCGGTTGTGCTAAGTTCATCAAAATAAGATGAAAATGTCACATCACCATCGATATAACCACCCGTCCATAATGTAGCAATTCGCTTGCCTTTATGACGATCTCCGTCCCAACCACGAGAAAATCTATCGGCCATCAAAGCACCTTATAGGCTACGATGGTACCTGTACCACATTCACGCCACAAGAAATTACAAGCCAAATGTGGTCCGTTTTTTTCGCCACTGCGAAGAAGCACTTCCACAGACGTATCGTCGTGAACCGGACATTCACCGGCAGTGTGCGCCTGCCATCCCAAAGTTCGGATTTTAGACAGGCTTTCCATCTTCTTATGCAGTTCGCGACCAGCGTTTACAGCATCTTCAAGGATGCGTTCAAGCTTGGTAATACGAACTGTAAGCTTTCCAAGTTTTTCGTCAAAGCTTGGCTCTCTGGTACGAAGCAACTCAACCCAATCTCGGGTATCTGTCTTCTTTTCTACTGTCACCTTTGCAGGACGTCCGCGTTTTTTCTTAATCTCAACCATTTTAATCTCCATATGTTGTTAAAGTGGGGGCGGCCACCGCCAGCCGCCCCCGTCCCGTTCTAGTCCCCTTAGAACGGAATCCCATCATCGTCGTCTGCAGGGCGTGGCCGTGCAGCCTTTGACGCGCCAGCCTTCGGCGATACCGACGCAATCCAGTTGCCGGTCATCTTCTTGCCGTCGTCGCCGACCATATCCCAGATGTTGACCGTGATCTGCATCTGCTTGCCCGAAAGCGCCTTCTGCAGGTTGTTGTCATTCGGTTCCTTGCCGCTGGCCACCAATGCGCCACCGGCGTTCTTGTCGATAGCGAAAAGCATGCGCTTGGCCTTGTCCTTGGCCTTCTCTGGGTCTTTCTGGCGCGGCTTGTCGTCGATGCACCAAATCTTCTGGAAGACCTTGCGGTTCTTGTATTCCGCAGGCGTCAGGACCGACCAGCGGATCGAGACAAACTCGTTGCCGTCACGGTCTTCATCGATCTTTGCCTCGTCGATGGCAGCCAGCAGGCCGGTGCCATCAGGGATCGGGGTAAAGTTACCGCCGCCGGTTTCAAATTCGCCGCCGGTCTTGTGGATGTCATCGCCATCCGAGAGGTTCCAATAATTAACCATTTACTTTTTCCTTCTTCAATACAACGCTGAGTGATGGGATATAGGCTTCGAGAGGGTTCTTGCCCAGCTCGACAATCAGTGGCTCGGTAATGCCGTAGCGGTTTTTAGACACATTGGCTGCCGCTGCGTGTGTGATCAGCACACGAGTTCCGTCGGAGATGGCTTTCTTGCGGTCGCCATCACCTTTCGTAAAAGTTTCCAGCTTCAAGAAGCCTACAACATCCACGTCGTCAACATAGGGTGCCATCGACTTGGCATGCAGGCGCAGGCCGTACTTGCTAAACGAATCATCATCCGGTGGATTTTCGGTGCCGATTTCGACGTGGGCAATGAACACGGTATGCATGCCGCGCTTTTCAGCGAGGATGGAAGCAGCCTTGCGCAAACGCTGGTGCATAATCGCGACAGCCTCGCGGCCAGCGCCATAGCCACCAGCAGCCTGCTGGATGTTTGTGGCCTTTTTGTTGTCCTTCGCGATGACGTCCGCGATGAACATGCGCTCCAGAGCCGTAATGCTATCAATGACTACAGTCTTGTAGCCATGCTCTTCGCCCATCAGACCCTTAAGCTGGTTCCAAAGGTCTTCGACGTCATTAATGACGGGGAAAACATCCGGCTTTAGATTTTCGGGGATTGATTGAACACCATCTTCAGCACGAATAAAGATCGGCTTGGGAAACGAGGCAGCAAGTGTGGTTTTACCCATACCACTATCCCCGCAAAGCGTGACAACTACAGGCCTGTCACCCGGCTTTTTTATCGTATCTAAAATGCCCATTGGCATATCTCCTCTGTTTCAACGTGTTGACAAATGACAGCAGGTTGTGTGATTGTCAACACCACAATATTGAAAGAGGCATAAAAAATGGATTTGAACAATATCACGATGGAGCGCATAAGGGTGGCGCTCAATGACCGCAACCTCGCAAAGGTTGCTGTCTCTACTGGTCTACACGAGAATACCATTCGCTCTATCGCTGCGGGTAAAAACAATAATCCGCACATGACGACATATGAAAAGCTCGTGAAATATTTGTTTGGGAACCAAGAATAAAATGTCAAATCATCGCGACTTTTGGGAGGCGGGTTACCGCATCTTTGGCTTGCATGGCATTGCAAAGGATGGTCGCTGCGCTTGTCACAATAAAAATTGTAAAGCGGTTTTGAAGCACCCAATCATGTCTAATTGGACCTCGGTGCCGGAATGGTCCGAAGAGCAATTGGAAAGCTTCGAGGAAATGGACCACTTCGCCACCGGCTACGGTGTGTTGGTGAAGGGGTTGATCGTCGTTGACGTGGACGCCCGTAACGGCGGTGTCGAATCATATGCGCAGTTGATCAAGGACTTCCCAGAAATCACCGGCGCAGGCCTGATCGTGGAGACAGGATCCGGCGGTGGATCGAAACACCTGTACTTCAAAGCTCCCGAAAATGTCGCCTTGGTGCAGCAGCTTGATGCCTACAAAGGTGTTGATTTCAAGTCATCCGGCTACGTCGTCGGGCCGGGGTCGCTGCATGCCAGTGGCAACCGCTACACAATCGCTGTGGGGTCGCCAAATGATATTGACACCGCCCCAGCATCGCTGCTTGAACTGCTAAAGAAGCCAGAACGCTATCGCGCAACCTTTGAAAGCAAGACCGTCGATGTATCATATAATCAACTCGGGGATATGCTCTCGTATATCAACAACGCCGATCTCGACTACGATGTCTGGATCAAGATCGGCATGGCCCTACACCACGCATCCGCTGGTACGGCCTACGACCTCTGGGAGGCTTGGTCCAGCACATCCAGCAAGCACGATGCCTCAGACATGGCCAAGAAGTGGCACAGTTTTGGTAAGTCAGCCAACCCCGTCACCCTCGGAACCCTCGTCCACTATGCCGAACAAGGCGGATGGCTTTGGCCGGTTACGTTCTCGACGAATGAGATCGTTGAAGAGGTAGAGCGGGACGAGATCGACATCAGCGGCATTGACCTTCGTCGCCCACCGGGCTTCGTCGGCGAGGTGGCTGAATGGATTGAGGATCAGGTCCGCTACAAGCGCGAGAACCTATCAGTCGGCGGTGCCCTAGTCGCGATGGGCAACCTCATCGGCCTAAAGTATAACGACCCGATCGGCAGTGTGACGTCGAACCTGATCGGGTTCTGCGTTGCGGCGTCGGGCACCGGCAAGGACAGCGTCCTTGATGGCGTGGGCGAGATCATGACGGCTGTGGGCCTGAAGAAGGCCTGCTATGGCGCGATCAAATCAGAGCAGGAAATGGTCCGCAATCTCGTCGAGCACCAGCCTACCTATTACCTGATCGATGAGATCGGCTACCTGTTTACCAAGATCAAGTCGGCTCAGACCAAGGGCGGCGCAAACTACCTCGAAGGCATTATCGGCATCCTGATGTCTGTCTATTCCAAGGGCAATAGTTCGCTGATGGTCAGCGGCGATGTGCGCAAGGAAATTCGCAAGCAGTTGCTGGCCGAGATCACCCAGATCGACCGGCAGCTCGATGACGCTCCTGACAAGATCAAGGAAGCTAGGCGTGTCCAGCTGGAGCAGGCCCTGAAGTTCATCGAGGACGGCATTCGCAATCCTTTCCTGTCGATGATCGGGTTTACGACCAACACAAACTTTGATTCGACGGTCAACTTCGAGAACGCCACAAACGGTTTCATCGGTCGGTCGTTGCTGTTCATCGAGACCAAGTCGGTGCCCTACGAGAAGAAGCGGTTCAAGAAGCGCCCGATGCCAGATGAGATGAAGGCAACCCTGCAGCAGATCGCATCTGCAGGATCCTTTAGCATGATGCCAGAGGGCCGCATCGAGAACTATGGCTCCAAGGTGGCGGTTCCCTCGACAGACGACGCTGTGGCCCTTCTGGAGCGCTCCAGCGAGGCATTGCATAATCTGGCCGAGGACGCCTCGGAGCGTAATGGGCTGGAGGCGCTGTATCTGCGCGGCAAGGAGCTTGTGGCAAAGATATCGTTCATCCTAGCGGCACCGGAAGGTTTGCGCACGGTGGAACATGTCCGCTGGGCCTATGCGATGGTGAAGAATGACATCGAGACCAAGGCCCGTATGGTGATCGGAAACGACCGCCAAAAGGAAGCGCCGGAGGACGCGTTGCTGTCACGGCTGGTTAACTTGATTGACCGCGAAGGCGAGACCTTTGGGGTTTTGGTCAACAAACTTAGGACATACAAGAAGGAGGATATTGAAAAGGGGCTGAAGAAGCTTGCAGACAAGGGATATTTAGTCGTTGAAGAAAGCATACACCCACGTAAAAAGATCAAAATTAAACGCTACAGGAAAGTTTAAATGAGCGATGATAGCTGGTATTTGAAGGCCCAGAAGCAATATGACGAATGGGCACGGGAAATGGTGGGCGTTGCTGCAACAGGCGAATCAATCCGCATTATGTTGCAGTTATTTGTGGGCCCACCACCAAAGGCTAATATGTGGGCGAAGTTGTTTAAATTCTTCGTCGATAACGAGATGCTGAAGTGGACAGGCGAGTTCATGCCCACGCAGTCTGGAAAGAAATCATCAAAACTTTATGAGGTGTTGAAATGACCCTAGACCTAAACGAGCACATGAAGAAGAAGACCCAAGAGAAGCATATCAAGGCCTATGACGCGATGGCCAAGGCCATGGATGGCCTAACGGTGGGCACCGTGCTGCACCTGACGTCTACCTTTGTCGCCAATGTCATGTCCCAGCTCGATGGCCCAGCGCGGATGCAGGCAGCCATGACGTTCTATAGCCAGATCGCCGAGGACAAAAAAGAAGCGGGGCCAGAGCAATGAGTGACAACCCGCATTATGTGACGCCTGAAGAGGCCGAAAATAAACTTTGCCCAATTAAAAATAAAGATTGGAACGGCAAATATTGTTGCATTGGTAAAGAGTGCATGGCTTGGCGGTGGACGGATGAGGGAAGGAAATGGGTAAAAACAGAAGATGGTGAAGGTTATCGAAAAAGTACCGAAAGAACCCACGGGTATTGCGGGATGGTGCCACAATGAACGACCAGCAAATCTACATCGAGCGTATGTACAATGCCCGTACATACCGCTC
>DAIOVR010000100.1:0-9164 GCA_036758905.1 Beijerinckiaceae bacterium
CCGGTTTATTGGTAAGGGAGAGGTCGAGAGTTCAATCCTCTCCGGCAGCACCAGTAAAATTAAAGCTGCATAACGACATATGGTAAAACTCAAACAACATAATTGAATTGAGTATCAATTAATCCAGCCACATCTAGCTCGGCGGCAAAAAGCGATCCCGACAAGGGGGCAGCTTGCAAATCTGATTGGCCCATTCCGACCCTTGCCGTTGTGATATATAGAGTTTTCAGATCGCGCCCACCGAAGGCGCAACATGTCACGAAGGGTGCTGGTACATCAATAATCTGATCTACTTTCCCCTCAGGCGTATAACGGACAACACGCGATCCACCCCATTCGGCATTCCATAGGCAGCCTTCCGAATCAATGGTGGAACCATCGGGATAGCCCGCTGCTTCATTGCAATCTGCGAAGACGCGTCGGTTAAAAGGCGTACCCGTTATTGGATCATAATCGAATACATCAATCCGCCGATTTGGTGTGTCAGCAAAATACATCAAACGGCCATCGGGCGAGAATGCAATGCTATTGCTTATGCGAACGCCTCCAAATAAAACCCGTGGCACCGCTTGTCCGTCATAGCTCCATACCTGTCCGATTGGTTCTGGCCCGCCGGCGCTCTCATCCATAGTCCCAAAAACAAGGCGACCCTGACGATCCAATTTTGCATCATTGAGGCGCGTCGTCGGTAAATCGGCTTCAATCATAGCGATCGATGTGCGTTCGCTTGTTTGAATGTTGTAGTGGGCTAATCCCGAAGCGAACCCTGCGATCATGGTATTATCGGGTAGCATTGCAAAATTAGCGAGCCGTTCATCGAGTTTATATGAGCGCCCAAGTTGGGTTGCCGGATCAAAACGCCAAAATGTTTTGCCTATAATATCGGTCCAAAAAACTTCGGAATAGAATTGGGACCAGACAATACCCTCACCGAGTTCATTGGCGGCTTGCATCGCTAATTCGGCCTTCATCGTCCTGCCCTTTTACTCATTTGATTGAACCGCAATTCCGACGGTTTGCTCACCATTCCGCGATTGAACCATCTTGGTGACGCCATATGGGCGCGCGCCATTTATGGCCTATTTTGGATGCCTCAATCACTTTTTCCTCATTTACCTCGATACCAAGCCCAGGCCCCGTAGGAATAGTGAGGCGGCCATTCGTCAATGTGAAACCGTGTCCCGGCAATGTGTAATCCAATAGGTCTCCGCCCTGATTGTAGTGAATACCAAGACTTTGTTCTTGAATAAAAGCATTATGACAGACTGCGTTCACTTGAAGGCATGAAGCCAGAGCAATAGGCCCTAATGGGCAGTGCGGTGCCAAGGCGACATCATACGCCTCAGCCCAATGACCAATTCGGATTGTCTCTGAGATTCCGCCCACATGCGCGGGATCGGGATTAATGACTTGAGCGGCGCGCAGTTCGAATACTTTTTTAAAATCATAGCGCGAGTGCAGTCGCTCTCCGATACATAAAGGGATTGATGTAGAGCGTGCCAAATCCGCCATGCTTTCAACCATGGCGGAGACGACAGCATCTTCGACAAAGATCGGACGAAGAGGCTCAAGCTCTTTTAATAAGACACGTGCCATCGGCAGATGCACGCGACCATGAAAATCAAAAGCGAGATCCATGGTCGCCCCTACAGCATCGCGCAATTCGAACAAGCGTTGAATGATTCCATCAACTTTTGCATAGGTATCAACGATTTGTAATTCTTCGCAGATATTGAATTTGACGGCATCAAAGCCTTTGTCACGCAATGCAGTTGCGCCTTCGATCAAACCACTTGGACGGTCACCCCCAATCCAGCAATAGCTGCGCACGGTATCGCGAACCGGACCACCAAGAAGTTCGTAAATGGGAACCCCTAAAGCGCGCCCCTTGATGTCCCACAACGCGGTATCAAGGCCCGATATGGCGCTCATCAAAACGGGCCCGCCTCGGTAACACCCGTTGCGATACAGCATCTGCCAGATATCTTCGATCCGTCGTGGATCCAACCCGATGACGAAATCGGAGAGTTCCGCAATTTTGGTCGCTAAGGTCTCGGCATGGCCTTCTAGGACGGGTTCACCCCAGCCTGATATGCCCTCATCGGTTTCGACTTTTAGGAAAAGCCACCTTGGAGCCACGATATAGGTTTTAAGCGCTGTAATCTTCATCGCTATCCCTCCCTAAAAAGACCGGCAGGCGACCGGTGCATGCCTTGACAAAGTTTATTATCGGTTTTTAGAATGCTAATTATATGATAATTCCGACTTAAGGTTGGAGCAACCTCCAAAAATGGAGGGCGGGAGGGAATGGCTGTGAAGATCGTGTCCATCACGACGCGCGTGGTCAATGCCGAAATGCGCAATTGGGTTTTTGTGCGCGTGGAGACCGACCAACCCGGCCTTTATGGCTGGGGTGAAGCGACGCTTGAATGGAAGACGCGCGCTGTGGCTGGCGCAGTTGAAGACCTTGCACCGCTTCTTATTGGAAAAGACCCCCGCGATATTGAGCAACTCGTCCGGATTATGAAGAAGCAGAGCTTTTGGCGTCTGGGCGTGATTGGAATGAGCGCCGTTTCAGGGATCGAAATTGCGCTTTGGGATATTCTAGGCAAGTCCTTAGACGTACCGGTCTGGCGACTTTTAGGCGGCAAAGTACGCGATAAGGTGGCCGTTTATACCCATCTCGGTCTTGGCGATATGCGGGCCGTGTATGAGTCCATGGATGCCGAGCCCTTGGTGCAACGTGCTCGCGAGGTTGTGGATAAAGGCTATAAGGCGTTTAAAGCGGTTTTCATCCCCTACACCCACTTTCATGCGCCGCTCGCCGAGATCGACAAGGTCGCCCGCCTGATGGAAGCGCTTAGAGACGCCGTGGGGCCTTCTGTTGAGATCATGATCGACTTTCATGGGCGTACTGCCAGCGTTGGCGCTGCATTGGCTTATATCGAAGCACTCGAACCAGGCCGGCCGATGTTTGTCGAGGAAGTTCTACCTCCCGGCGATACGGCGGGGCTTATTGCAATAGCGGCAAAGACGACGGTGCCTCTAGCAACCGGGGAAAGATTAGTTGATCGAATTGAATTCAATGAATTGTTTCAATCGCGCGCCATCGATATTGCTCAGCCTGATATCTGCCATTGCGGCGGATTGTTGGAAGCTAAGAAAATTGCAGCAATGGCCGACGCTTGCTCAATCGGCGTCGCACCGCATAATCCTCTGGGGCCCATTGCTGGTGTTGCTGCTTTACATTTTGCCGTTTCAACACCCAATCATGTAATACAAGAAGAAATGGTTGGCGCCGTTCCATGGTATTTTGACGTCGTCCAAGGACCGATCCGCATGGTGGATGGATTCTGGCAAGTGCCAGAAGCACCAGGTCTCGGTATCGAAGTTAATGAGAAGGCGTGCGCGGCACATCCTTTCGCAGCCGAAATTTATCATACTACAAATGCCGTCTTGGACGATGGCACTATTGTCGATTGGTAAAGCCGATGGTTGATCGCCTCAAAGGAAAAATTGCGGTTGTGACCGGAGGCGGCCAAGGCATTGGTGAAGCGACCGCGCGGGCCTATGCGCGCGAAGGGGCAACCGTCATCATCGCCGAACGCAACGCCAAGACCGGCCAAGCCGTTGTAGAATCGCTTCTGGCTTCAGGAGCTGAAGCTTTGCTCATCGAAACAGATGTCGCAATTCCTTCCAGCTGCGAGGCTATGGCAAAGGCGGCGCTGGACGCTTTTGGTCGCGTCGATATTCTCGTCAATAATGCTGGAATTAATGTTTTTCGTGAGCCGCTTGAAACAACGGAAGAGGACTGGCGGCGCTGCTTTGCGGTGGATCTTGAAGGGGTTTGGCACTGTACAAAAGCACTCTTGCCGTCAATGCGCTCGCAAGGGGCAGGAGCCATCGTTAATATTGCCTCGGTCCACTCCTTCGCCATTATCCCGAATACATTTCCTTATCCCGTCGCAAAGCATGGCCTACTGGGCTTAACACGCGCTTTGGGAATTCAATATGCGGCCGATGGAATTCGGGTGAATGCCATTTCCCCCGGTTATATAGAAACGCAGATTGCGGTTGAATATTGGAACACGTTTCCAGATCCGTCGGCAGAGCGACAACGCACTTACGATATGCATCCGCCAAAGCGCATCGGCAAACCTGAAGAGGTTGCAATGACAGCCGTTTTCTTAGGCTCGGATGAAGCGCCCTTTATCAATGCAACAGCCATTGTAATCGACGGTGGCCGCTCCGTTTTGTATCACGAATGAGGAACAAGCTTTTGAGTGTCGCAGAGGCCATTGATCCCTCGTCACAAATGACGCGCACGGAGACGGGCGCGAACGGGAAAATGCACGGTTCTGTGGTTCGCTCAATTGGTGGAAGCATTCTAGCGGGCGAGTATCTGCCCGGTGAAGCCTTTCCCGGCGAAGCGGAATTATCCTTAAAATTCGGTGTAAGCCGCACGACCATCCGAGAAGCGGTAAAGGTCCTGTCCGCCAAGGGTCTCATTGAAAGTCGCCCCCGTGTTGGCATTCGCGTCCGCATGCAAGAGGATTGGAGATTACTCGACCCTGATGTCTTGTCTTGGCATCCTAATTTGCGCGCTGACCATCAATTTCGCGATAGCCTTGTTGAATCACGCCGTGTCATGGAACCCGCTGCGGCCCGTGCTGCAGCACAGCGCGCGACCGCACATGATCTTGCTGCAATTGAAGCGGCCTTTTTAGCCATGGAGCGCGCTGTCCCTCATGATATGTTGGCATGCAACGAAGCCGACGTTCAGTTTCACCGAGCGATCATGAATGCCAGCCATAATATTGTTTTTAAGGCGCTTGCGGGAACGATTGAAGCAGCACTACGCGCTGCTTTTTTTGTTACATCTGAATTCATGGATGCAGACGTCATGAACGCCCACAAGAATATTCTGGAACGGATCCGAATGCGCGATCCCGACGGAGCCCATCATGCAATGCTTCACCTCCTCGATATTGCCGCCGAGGACCTCAATGCGTGAGGCTTTACCGAGATCCTGCGAAAGCAGGCTGCTAAACGGGCAAGCAAATGCCCGACAACCTTTAAGCGTTCTATTGGGAGGACGATAATGAAAGCTCAAACGATCCGGAAGGCCGTCCTGGCTTCTGTTGGTGTCGCGGCATTGCTGGGAACAGCGACTGGCGCATTTGCAACGGACCCGAAGGCGAAGTGGTGCGAAGGCGTAAAAATCGCTGCTTTCCCAGGCGGTCCACAAGGCGGCGTGTTTGCCAACAATGTGTATAACGGTTTCCGCCAAGCGGAACTCGATCTTGGACCAACGGTTCAATATTATTTCTCGGACTGGGATCCAAACAAAATGTTGACCCAGATTAAGCAAGCCATTGCCACCAAGGTGGATGGCATTGCAACCTATGGCTTCGGCGGTGATGATGCAACCGATCCGCTGGTTGATCAGGCCTTCAAGCAGGGAACGATCTTTACAAGCCTCAACACGTCCTTGCCAAAGGCGCAGGAAAAATACTCCGCTCAAGGTCTTGGCTATGTCGGTGCACCTAACTACAAAGCTGGCTTCGCGCTCGGTTCCGAGGCCGCCAAACGTGCAGGCCTGAAGTCCGGCGACTCCGTATTCGTCTGGGGACTTAAGGGCCAAGGCGGTGATCGTGGTCAACGTACCGTTGGTGTTGTTGATGCTTTTGAGAAGCAAGGCGTTAAGGTTATCTACCAAGAAATCGACTCTGCTACGAACGCTGATCCGAACGCCGGAACGGCCACCTTTGTTGGTGTGATGAAGAAAAACCCGGAAATAAAAGTTGTTGTCACCGACCATGGCGGTTTGACGTCAAACGTTTCCGTCTATGCAAAGGCAGCATCGTTGAAGCCTGGTCAGGTTCTCTTTGCTGGTTTTGATATGTCGCCCAACACTGCAAAGGCCATTGAAGACGGGTATCAAAATCTCGTCATCGACCAACAGCCTTTCTTGCAGGGCTATATCCCAATCTTGAACATCTGCATGACAAAGAAGTTCGGTTTCTCCGGTCTTGATATCAATACGGCAGGTGCATTCGTCGACAAGACAAACGTGGCAGCGGTTGCTCCTCTTGCTGCGCAAGAAATTCGCTGACAGACGAACACGCGTTTAGCGTGCTATTTTACTCCAGTGGATGAGGGACCGAAAGGCCCCTCATCTTCCCCCCTTAAAGGTGAGGTTCAAATGTCGGTTCATGAAAAATCAGGGCAAACGCCCGTGATCGAACTCCGCAAAGTCTCCAAGACATTCGGTGAAGTCCGTTCGCTATCGGAAGTCGATTTTGCCGTCTATCCCGGAGAGATTGTCGGTCTATTGGGTGACAATGGTGCCGGTAAATCGACACTCGTTAAAACTGTCATGGGCTATCACGCACCTGATCAGGGAGGTGAAATCTTTTTCAACGGGAACCGTATTGATGATTGGTCAACGGCTCGAGCGCGATCCCTCGGCATTGAGACTGTTTATCAAGAACGCGCTCTTTGCGAGAAGCAACCGATTTGGCGCAATATGTTTATGGGTCGAGAGCCGCGAACGAAATGGGGACTACTCGACGTTAAGCGTATGCGATCGGAAGCGGCGCGCCTGATGAGCCAACATATGGGCTTTACCTCGGCCGCCGTTCATCCCGATAACGTCGTCACCACAATGTCGGGGGGCGAGAAGCAGGGTGTTGCGATTACACGCGCCCTTTATTTTGATGCGAAACTCGTGATTCTCGATGAGCCAACAATGGGCCTGTCGCTTTCAGAAACCAAAAAGACACTCGATTTCGTCGAAGGCATTAAAAAGGCCGGAAAGTCGGCGATCTTTATCGACCATAATATTTTCCACGTCTATCCGGTCGTTGACAGGCTATATGTGCTCGATCGTGGCCGTGTTGCCGGCGTTTATCGTAAATCTGAAATAACGATGGATGATTTGATCGCTCGCCTTTATCGCGTCGCCCGCTCCGGCTCAATTGATTGATCTGAAAGGATTAATAACCATGTCCACTGACGTTCAATCACCCGCGAAAAACAACCGCGTAGCGCCTCCATCCATCATGCGCCGTTACGGCTCGCAAATCGGCATCATCGGTGTTGGAATTGCAATGTGGCTAGGCTTCGTTATTGCCGCACCCACTGTTTTTCTTGATCCCGATATCTACGCGGCCTTCGCCCAGACAACGCCACTTTTTGCCATTATTGCATTAGCTTTAACCTTCGTTGTCATCACGGGCGAAATCGATCTTTCATTTCCTTCCATCATGGCCCTAGGTACGGCTATTTTTTGTTTGATGGCAAAAGCAGGCATGCCTCATTGGCTGGCTCTTCTTGCCGGCTTTGCAACAGGTGCCCTTTGCGGCTGGATCAATGGTGCGTTGATTTCACGCCTAAACATTCCATCTCTTGTTATTACGATTGGTACATCGTTTCTGTATCGTGGCGTTGAACTGATCTTGATGAATGGCACCGGTGTTCCACTCACCGAAGAAAATTATCCGATGGAACAAGCTCTCTTCACGAGCACAATCTATGGTGTTCCTGTTCAGTCGCTTTGGGCCTTGCTATTTGCTGGCCTATTATGGGTACTGCTCAACCGTACCCGGTTTGGCGCTCATGTGTTTCTGGTGGGAGATAACCCAACAAGCGCACGGCTGATGGGCATCAATGTCGTGAGCGTGAAGACAAGGGCCTTTATGCTGGTCGGCGTTATCGCAGTCTTTGCCGGCCTGATGACAAGTTTTGTTGGTTTTTATTTCTGGCCTACAACGGGTGACGGATTTCTTCTCAACACGATTGCATCGGTCTTCTTAGGCGGAACTTCGGTTTTTGGTGGAACAGGCAGTATCGTGGGATCGCTGGTCGCTTCCTATATTATCGGGGCAATTAATGCCGGCATCGTCTCGGCAGGCATCAATGCCTTTTATACGCAGCTTTGTTTCGGTCTCGTCATCGTGATCTCTGTTGTCTTGCAGACCATCATCGAGCGTCGTGTAAGGCGTCAGTCCATAACCGGACGGTAAATCTTAAGCGTCTTCCGAATATCTTAAAAGGCTGCCTCCAGGCAGCCTTTTTTATGGGCGACTTAACCTGGAAGTTGTCCAAGCTGATCCGCCAATCGTCTAGCGATTGCTTTGCCAAATTCTGTCGCTTTATCGGCTGGAATACGGTCAACGCTCGGAGCGATACCGAGACGATAGGCCGCAATCAACTTTGCATATTGCACAAGATGCGCGATGCCTTGCATGGCGAAGGTGATGGCCGGTAGCATGGTTGCATAATGGGCCTCGGCCTCGCTCTCACGGCCCTCGCGCATGGCTCGCTCTACAGAAACTTGAAGATCGATCACTTCAATGCCGGGGATCATACCGTGGACGCCCGCGCGAAAATTATCAACAAGCTCAAGGCCTGCCCTACCATTAAAGACACGTAATCGATCACCGACTGTATCAATCAACTGTTTAACCATCACTGCACTACATTCAGCTTTTGCAATTTGTACATTAGGATGTTGATCGGCAAGTGTTATAAATTCAGTAGGCGTCAATCCAATGCCAAGAAATTCCGGCGCATTTTGAATCCCGACCGGAATTGTGACGCGATCTGCAACGCTACCAAAAAACTTAATTAGATCGGCACCCGAGGCGGGCGGGCGTGGTGGTTGCAGAATAAGCCAGTTAGCGCCTGCTCGCTCGGCGAATTGCGCACTATCGATCATATCGGAAACATTACCGTCCGCCACGGTAACGGCAACAGGAACGCGCCCTTTTACGGCCTGAATGACCCACTCAATAGCGCTTCGACGTTCACTTGAACTTAGTTTTGAAACCTCTGTTGCAAGCCCCAATACGGCGACGCCAGACGCTCCACTTAAAATTGCTGCTTCCACTTGCCGTTCAAAAGCGTTCCGCCTCAATTTCTGGAATTCATCGAAAAATGAAAAAAGCATCGGGTAAGTGCCATGAGCGGGCGTGGAATGCATCGTCATCAGATGGCTCCTGAATTTTAAATAAAGATTTTGATTTACAGTTTGAACCAAAACTGCCGAAGTTCCAAGGCAGCAACTAAGGCCGTCTTAAGTATCCGCTCCTTCAAGCATCGTACAATAGGCGTTCAGAAGCTTACGATATGATAGACTGTAACCTTACCAGGCTTGGAAT
>DAIOVR010000101.1:0-8899 GCA_036758905.1 Beijerinckiaceae bacterium
ATCGGAAGGCGCATGGGTTTGCTCCATGTGTCCCGCTAAGCGGAAAGAAATGGCTACGATCACCCAGCCGGATGTCGCGATGAAAGAACGCATTACTGGGGGAGCGCCGGCTAATCGTCTGTCCGGCATGAAAGGAGATAACGCCTGAAGCGCGTTACCGTGAATTGCCTAAGCGCGGAGCAAACGCATCCGATAATAGGCATGACGAATATGAACCTGTCATAATCTCCATTGACCTTTAAAAAATGGCACAATTAAGACAGTAGCGATTTAAAAATGTTTGGCATCGGTGTTGGCGATTACGCCATACTACCTATTAATTTATTCATATTTTTAACGAAAAATTTAGATTTAAAACGAGCACCTTTGTTAAAGCGCTCGGCTCAACCATTGCTGCTGCAAGGCTGGATTGGATTCATAGAGATGGCGTAACGCCATCAGCAATTCGGCAGCATGGGCATTGCGATGTTCCGCGATGGCTAGCTTGATATCGTCAACAATCATGTCACGAATCTTTTCGACACCGTGATTCATATGCAGCAAATAGGACGCTAAAGCTGCAGCCGCGACATTCGGTAAATGTTCATGCTCACCAATCGCTTCGATTTGATCGCGATCGAGACCGCACAGATCACAAATGTCGACAATTGAAATCACGCCCAACTCCCCGAAAACCTTTTCGGGAATAGAATGCGTCAATCCTTTCAAATCACAATCAGGCGAAGTGCGGATGATTACGCGGCGCGGCGCTCGAGCTTAGGGCGAATGCCAAGCAGATGACAAATCGCATAGGTTAATTCAGCGCGATTCATCGTATAAAAATGAAAGTCCGAAATTCCCATATCGAGCAAATCAAAAACCTGCTCGGCCGCAACCGATGCCGCAATCAATCGCCGCGTTGCGGGGTCATGATCAAGCCCTTCAAATCGGCTAGCCAACCATGCCGGAATGGTCGCACCGGTCTTGGCAGCAAAAT
This sequence comes from Beijerinckiaceae bacterium, assembly GCA_036758905.1. Classification (GTDB taxonomy): domain Bacteria; phylum Pseudomonadota; class Alphaproteobacteria; order Rhizobiales; family Beijerinckiaceae; genus CAIUPE01. The sequence continues at coordinate 977 of DAIOVR010000101.1, forward strand.
TGGCGGTTTGATGGAAATTTTGAACCGGCAAAATGCCAGGCAAAATTGGAATAGTGATACCGCGCGCCCGAGCCCGATCAAGATATCGGTAGTAAAGATCATTATCGAAGAAAAATTGAGTGATCGCGCGTGTTGCCCCCGCATCAATCTTGGCTTGCAAGACATCAAGATCAACATCGAAATTAGCGCTCTCCGGATGTTTTTCCGGATAGGCTGAAACCGAAATCTCGAAATCACCAATCGCACGAATACCTTTGATCAAATCAGCCGTTGTTGCATAGCCCTTTGGATGAGGAATATAGCGTTCACCAACACCGCCCTGTGGATCACCACGCAAGGCAACAATGTGATGAATGCCGGCATCCTTATAAGATCGAACAACCTGATCAACTTCTTCGCGCGAAGCGCCTACACAGGTTAAGTGCCCTGCGGCGCGTAGATTGGTTTCTTGCGCAAGGCGCGCAAGCGTAAACAAAGTACGCTCACGTGTAGAACCACCTGCGCCATAGGTTACAGTGACAAAATCCGGCTCGAGCGGCGCGAGGCGTTGAATCGATTCCCACAAAGCGGGCTCGACATCCTCGGTCTTGGGTGGAAAAAATTCAAACGATACACGAAGCGTATCGGATGCGAGATTTCGGCTTGGACGCGACACGATATCTTCCTTCATGACAGTCCTCCTCTCAGGCGATTTGTCGGCGTGGATCACGCGCTAAAAAAATAGAAACGGTAAGCTGGCCACCGGTTGTGTTGGGTGGCGCAAGATCGTCATGTTGGATGATTTCCAGACCCGCCTCGGTCAACCAGTCCGTCATCTGTCCAACCGAGAATCCGAGACGCCGATGCGCCTGCGTTTCACGTAAAAACTCAAGATCATGCGGAGCGAAATCAATCACAACAAGTCGCCCGCCCGGCGCAAGCGCTTGGGCTGCTTCACGCAAAGCACGCGCGGGGTCATCCAAGAAATGCAGAACCTGATGAATAATAACGAGCTCAAACGCATTCCGATCAACCGGCAAGGCATAAAGATCACCCTGCCGCCATTCGACCCCTTTGATGCTTTCGTGCTCAAGATTAGCGCGCGCAACGGCCAACATTGCATGGCTTGCATCAACGCCGACAATTCTCTGCGCCTGCGCGCCCAGCAGCGAGACCATGCGCCCCGTGCCCGTGCCCAAATCCAGCAGGCTTGCAATGGGCGCGTCACCTATAACGGCCTTGATCTTGGCCTCAACCACCGTTTCGGCCGCATGCAGCGACCGGATGCGATCCCATTCGGCCGCGTGGCGGCTAAAATAGCCCTGAGCAGCTTCAGCACGTTGTGCCCGAACATCGTGAAGTCGCGCCCGATCCGATGCGATGGTCAGGTCTTGCGGATCAAGCCGCTGGATCAGCACACGCGCCAACTGTCCCAAGCTTGTTCTATCCGCAAGTCGGAAAAACGCCCAAGCGCCTTCGCGGCTGCGTTCAATCAAACCGGCTTCCGCCATCAGTTTCAAATGGCGCGATACGCGCGGCTGAGACTGGCCCAAAATATCAGTGAGATCGGTAACGGTCAGCTCGCCTTCGTCCAAGAGCGACAGAATACGTAAACGCGTATCCTCGCCAGCAGCGCGCAATCCGGCGATCAAACTTGCAAGCGCCATTGAGTGGACGGGATGAGGATCGAGCATAGCACCAACCGATTAATACAAAGACATAAACATATCTTTATATCATCTTTTTAAGATCGGCAAGCCTAATTTTGTGATAGCAGAGGCTGGGCCTCAGGACGCTTTTCGATCAATCCGCGTATTCCGGCCGATCAACACAACCCCGACCACCGCCACTGCGAAAGCCCAAGTCAGCCAATCCACGCTTTCGCCATTGATCAAAGCGGCGCATCCCAAGGTCACGAAGGTTTGGAGCAATTGCGTCTGGCTCACCCGCGCCTGCCCGCCCATGGCAAGTCCGGTATTCCAGAAAAAGAACCCGATATATTGGCTCATCAGGCCCAAATAGGCGAAAGCGGCCCAATGGGTCATCGGAACGGCATAGATATCGGAAGGTGCCGTCAAAAGCGCGACGGGGATTGTCAAAGGCAACCCAATGACAACCGCCCATGAGACAACTTCCCAACCGGGGCGCGTCTTGGCCAAGCGCGCAAAGGCCGTATAGCCGGCAGAAGCACTCAAAACCGAGCCAACCAGCAAGACATCGCCAAGCCCAAAGCTGCCGCCGCCATCGCGAAGGGAAAAGCCCACAACTAAGGCAGCACCGACCAAAGCACTGATCCAAAAGCCGCGCGAGGGCCGCTCGCCCGAGGCAATCGCCGCGAACATAGCGACCGCTAGGGGCAATATACCGAGCACCACGCCACCATGCGAGGCTGGCACCAGCCGCATGGCAAAACCGGTAAATCCGGGGAAACCGATAATCGTAAACGCCGCACCGATAAGCAGGGTATAAAATTCTATCCCTCGCGGCATTTTCTTGCGCAGCAGGGTCAGAACCACCAAGGCAACGAGCCCGGCCAAAGTCGCCCGTCCCGACGTCACGAACCACGGATCAAGCGAAACGACGGCAATCCTTGTCATCGGCAGGGTAACGCCAAAAATCACAACACCAATCGTGCCGAGAACTAGGCCTAGGGTCTCGCGCGACATTGTCATTTTCAAACGCACTCACGGGCAAATCAATCGATTGTGTCCGCATAGCCCGTATCGGCCAGCAAGTCATCCCTGATCGTTTAGCTTATCTGAAGGGCGGCTCGTCAAAGCTTCGAAGCTTTCGGGAATGTGCCGTTCCATGCAACAAGCGCAACTGATCCAATGCCGCAATGCCAATATCTAAATGCTCGCTGATCGCGCGTTCATAAAACGCGTTCGCAGCTCCAGGTAATTTGATCTCGCCATGCAAAGGTTTATCGGATACGCAGAGAAGCGTTCCATACGGCACGCGGAAACGAAAGCCTTGCGCCGCAATCGTGCCGCTTTCCATATCAACCGCAATCGCCCGCGAAAGATTGATCCGCCGCCGCTCTTTCGACCACCTTAATTCCCAATTGCGATCATCATAGGTAACGACTGTTCCCGTGCGCAAACGTCGCTTTAACGCCTCACCTTTATCACCTGTCACCGAGGCTGCTGCTTCTTGTAAAGCGACTTGAATTTCAGCCAAAGCCGGAATGGGAATTTCAGTTGGCACAACACTATCGAGAATACCGTCTTCGCGCAGATAGGCATGGGCCAACACATAATCACCGATCCGTTGCGATTGCCGAAGCCCGCCGCAATGCCCCACCATCAACCACGCATGTGGCCGCAACACGGCTAAATGATCTGTGATGTTTTTCGCATTCGCAGGACCCACACCGATATTGACGAGAGAAACGCCTTGACCTTCTTTTGTCGTTAAATGATAGGCCGGCATTTGAAACCGCTGCCATGGCGATGCTCTAAAGATGGCCTCTACCTCTTCATCGCTGGTTTGAGCCGTGAATTCCACGCCGCCTGGCAATACAAGCTTTTCATAAGTCGGATCCGTTCGAAGCGTTTGAATACCGCGACGAATAAACTGATCCACATAGCGATGGTAATTGGTGAGCAAGATCCAAGGCTGCACCGCACGCCAATTGGTTCCCGTATAATGCACCAGACGGCGCAGAGAAAAATCAACGCGCACCGCATCAAACAATGCGAGCGGCCTTGGGCGCGCTTCATCATAATCCCAAAGACCATCGGCAATCTCATCGCCAACTTCGGATAAAAGCGGAATGGGAAAATGTAAGGCCAAATCCGCCGCACTAGCACCACCGCGCCCTAATTCATCGCCACGATCAAACACATAGGGATAAGGGATTTCCTGCTCGCTTAGGCCTACTTCAACATGCGCGTTAAACTCACTCATCAGCGGGCGTAATTGTTCGATCAGATAAGGCCGAAAGGCCTCAGGCTGCGTCACTGTTGTCGTATAAACTCCCGGTACAGAAAATTTCGCATAAGCCCGCGGGCTCGTCGGCACCAACCCATCGGGGTGATAGCCGATGCGCAATTCAGGGTAGCGAAACGCCATACGCTGCTCGGGGCTCGGCGGTGAGCCACCGGCCAAATAATGCTCAACGGCATCTCTTAGCGCGGTGCTCGCGGCTGCATATAGGATCTCAAGCGCTTCTACCGCGTCTTCTGGTGTATTAACCCGCCGCGACGATTGTTGAGCCTTGGCCATCCCATTTCCCTCCATCGGATCACCCGCATCGGCTATGGTCATGCTTTAAACTGCATCATTGACCGCATCCGATGACAGGAAGATGATAGACGCCAACAGGTTACGCAAGGAGATAATCGTGATGGATCTGCCCCTTACCCGCTTGGCGATAGCCCTTGCCATCGGCCTTTTGATTGGGCTCGAGCGGGGATGGAGCGCGCGGTCAGAAAAGGAAGGCGAACGTGCCGCGGGTCTGCGCACGCATGCAATCTCAGGATTATTGGGAGGCGTCACAGCGCTTGTCGGACAACTGACAACACCTCTGCTCATCGGTTTTGTGTTTGTTGGCTTTTCCGGCGTAACCGCTTTGTTCCATTGGCTTGAAAGCCAAGACGAGCATAATTTTAGCGCAACGGGCGTGGTAGCAGGCATGATGGCCTTTATGCTCGGGGCCTATGCCGTCCTTGGTATACCGGAAATTGCCATCGCAGCCGCTACCGCGACAGTTATTCTCTTGGCGCTCAAATCAACCTTGCATGGTTGGCTGCAAACGCTCGAATGGATTGAGATTCGGGCCGTCCTCATTCTCGTCACAATGACCTTTCTGTTCCTCCCGTTCATCCCGGACCGGACCATCGACCCTTGGGATACGTTAAACCCCGCACGGATTTGGGAACTCGCCATCTTTGTCTGCGCGATTTCCTTCTCGGGCTATATCGCCATCCGCCTGTTTGGCGAGCGCAACGGCGTTATGCTCGCAGCCCTTGCAGGCGGGGTCGTATCCTCAACCGCCGCAACACTCAACTTTGCTAAAATCGCGCGGGCCAATCCAACCCAAACCACGATCATGACCGGAAGCATTGTCCTCGCGGGCGCCGTCATGAGCATCCGCATTCTCCTGATCGTTGCGGCGCTCAATTTGCCGCTGTTAACAAACCTATGGCCTGTTCTTGGGATGGCCGCCCTTGTGCAAGTGGGGAGCGGTGCCATCATGATTATCGCAGGTGCCCGCAGCGGCCAACGGCGGATCGAATGGAAAAACCCCTTCGACCTCCCCTCAGCCCTTCAATTTGCGCTCTTTATCGCTCTCATCATCTTGCTCTCAACGCTGGCCGCCCGCCATTTTGGCAGCAATGGCTTGCTCGGCTTGGCTGCGCTATCGGGGCTTGCCGATGTCGACGCCATCACGCTTGCCTTGGCAAGGCTTCAGGAACCGCCGATCGACGTCACAGTTGCCACCAACGGTATTTTGATCGCCGCTACCGTTAACACCCTTATCAAAAGCGCGATTGCAGGATGGACAGGCGGTACCGATATTGGATGGCGGACACTGATGACCAGCACAGGCGCTATTCTGGCTGGTGGGATCATTCTACTGATCATGAATGTGTAATTTTGCACTTAAGAAATGGTGCTTATTTATTGAACTGTGCAGTTTTGCAAAAACGCCTTCTGATTTTGGCAATTGGTCGAACGCGATCTTTCAGCTAAGCCCACTCCAGAGTGCTTGCGCTTAAGATCAATTCAAGGAGACATTCAAATGAACTCGACCCTCACCAACCTCTTTTCACTCGCCTCACGGCTCTTTTTGGCTTTCATCTTTGTCATGGCGGGCTGGGGCAAGCTCACCGGCATTGACGGCACCGCCGGTTACATGGCCAGCGCCGGCATTCCACTCGCCAATGTTCTCGTTTACCTTGTCATTCTGACGGAGCTCGGCGGCGGCATCTTGATCGCCATTGGCTATCACACCCGCATCGTTGCCTTCTTGATGGCCGGTTTCACGATCCTGTCCGCTTTGATCTTCCACTTTAATTTTAGCGATCAGATGCAGATGATCAATTTCATGAAGAACATCGCCATTGCAGGCGGCTTCCTATCGCTCGTCGCCAACGGCGCAGGCGCTTGGTCGCTCGACGGCCGGAAGTAATTTCGACTTCACATCGATAATGAAAAAGCGCCCCACTGGGGCGCTTTTTTTATTTGGCGTTTTGATACGCTTATCGCGTCAGCTTCTTGTACTTGATCCGTTTCGGTATCGTTGAATCAATCCCAAGACGACGCTTCTTGTCTTCTTCATAGTCTTGGAAATTACCTTCGAACCATTCGACATGGCTGTCGCCTTCAAAAGCGAGCATATGGGTAGCGATGCGGTCTAGGAAGAAGCGATCATGCGAGATGATCACAGCGCAACCTGCGAAATCTTCCAAAGCCTCTTCCAAAGCACGCAGTGTTTCAACGTCCAAATCATTCGTCGGCTCATCGAGCAACAGTAGATTGGCGCCACTTTTCAGCATCTTGGCCAAATGTACGCGGTTACGTTCACCGCCTGATAACATGCCAACTTTCTTTTGCTGATCGCCGCCCTTGAAATTGAAGGTCGAGCAATAGCCGCGTGAATTGATCTCGCGTTTGCCGAGATAAATCACTTCATTGCCGCCTGAGATTTCTTCCCAAACGGTTTTGTTGGAATCAAGCGCATCACGCGACTGGTCGACATAGCCAAGCTGCACCGATTCACCCACCGTTATCGAGCCTGAGTCCGGTTTTTCTTGGCCGGTGATCATACGGAACAAGGTCGTTTTACCCGCACCATTCGGACCAATCACACCGACAATGCCACCGGGTGGTAATTTGAACGTCAGATTATCGATCAATAGCCGATCGCCATAGCCTTTCGACAAGCCATCAAAATCAATGACATTGTTACCAAGCCGCTCGGCCACAGGAATAATGATCTGGGCAACACTTGGACCAGATGCCCGATCATTCTGCTTTTGCACCAAATCATCATAGCGCTGCACACGCGCCTTCGATTTTGCCTGACGGGCTTTAGGGCTTTGCGAAATCCATTCCTGCTCGCGCTCAAGCGCCTTTTGTTGCGACTCGGATTCACGGCCTTCCTGAATGAGGCGCTTCTGCTTCTGCGAGAGCCAGCTCGTATAATTGCCTTCGTACGGAATACCGCGGCCGCGATCGAGTTCCAAAATCCAGCTCGTCACATTATCGAGGAAGTAACGATCATGGGTAACGATCAAGATAGCACCCGGATAGGTCCGCAAATGGCCTTCCAACCAGGAAACCGTTTCCGCATCCAAATGGTTGGTCGGCTCATCGAGCAGTAACAATTCTGGCTGCGCGAGCAGCAACTGACACAGCGCTACACGACGACGCTCACCGCCTGAAAGCTTGGTGACATCCGCATCATCCGCCGGGCACCGCAACGCATCCATGGCCTGATCAACCTTGCTGTCGAGATCCCAAAGGCCCTTGGCCTCGATCTCGTCCTGCAATTTCGTCATCTCATCCGCCGTCTCGTCCGAATAATTCATGGCGAGTTCGTTGTAGCGATCAAGAATAGCCTTTTGCGGGGCAACGCCCAGCATCACGTTACCGCGCACATCAAGCGTCTCATCGAGCGGCGGCTCCTGCGCGAGATAACCGACGCGGGCACCATCGGCCACCCAGCCTTCGCCGACAAATTCCTTGTCGATTCCGGCCATAATCTTGAGAAGGGTCGATTTACCCGAACCGTTAACGCCCAAAACACCGATTTTGGCGTCGGGATAGAAGGAAAGATGGATATTATCCAAAACCTTCTTGCCACCCGGCCAGGTTTTGGTCAGTCCCTGCATGTGATAGATAAATTGGCGCGCCATAGGGTGGAAACTCCAAAAACAGAAGAAAAATTAGGGTTGGCCCGTATGTAACGGGGCGAACGCGCCGGGGCAAGGATTC
>DAIOVR010000102.1:0-8863 GCA_036758905.1 Beijerinckiaceae bacterium
ACGATGCGCATATCGGGCCTGACTTTAGCGAGTGATCCGTATTGCCCAATATAGCGGATAAGACCGTCCGGATTGGCAAAGGAATTGTCGCGGAAGCTGATAATGATGCCACGCGGGCCGGCGTCAATTTTTTCAACATTGGCGCGAAGACAAAGGGCTTTAATGCCGACGATCGAAAGTAATTGTCTTACTTCGTCGGGTAGCGGCCCGAAGCGATCGATGAGTTCAGCGCCAAACGCATCAATATCGCTATCGGTTTCCAAGCCTGCAAGGCGCTTATACAATTGCATTCTAAGCGTTAGATCAGGCACGTACGGCTCGGGGATCATCACGGGTGTGCCGATGGTAATGGATGGCGACCAATGGCCTTCAATCGCATCATCGTCTTCAATGCCTGCTTTGAGCTGAGCGACCGCTTCCTCAAGCATTTGCTGATAGAGCTCGTAGCCAACTTCTTTGATATGGCCCGATTGCTCATCGCCCAAAAGATTGCCAGCACCCCGCAAATCCAAATCATGCGAAGCAAGCTCAAAGCCAGCGCCCAAACGATCAAGCGATTGTAGTACTTTGAGACGTTTCTCGGCTTGGACCGTGAGTGTTCGGTTAGCAGGGACCGTGAAGAGCGCATAGGCGCGTGTTTTGCCGCGTCCGACACGCCCGCGAAGTTGATAAAGAGCGGCCAATCCGAACATATCGGCGCGATGAATGATCAGCGTATTCGCACTTGGAATATCAAGTCCTGACTCAACAATCGCCGTTGAAAGCAGAATATCATATTGGCCCTCATAGAAGGCCGTCATGACACTTTCGAGTTCCTGAGCTGGCATCTGACCATGCGCAACACCCACTTTCGCTTCCGGTACTTCTGATGCCAAGAAGGCTTGTACTTCGGCGATATCTTCAATGCGCGGACAGACGTAGAAGCTTTGACCACCACGGTATCGTTCCCGCAGTAAGGCCTCGCGGATCATCAACGGATCAAACGGCATCACGAAGGTGCGGACGGCCAAACGATCGACGGGTGGGGTCGCCATAATCGATAGATCGCGAACGCCTGTCATCGCCAATTGCAGCGTGCGCGGAATTGGCGTTGCAGTAAGCGTTAACACGTGTACTTCGGCGCGGAGTTCTTTGAGCCGTTCTTTATGACCGACACCAAAATGTTGCTCCTCATCCACGATAAGAAGGCCGAGGTCTTTAAAGGCTATCGCTTTGCCTAAAAGCGCGTGGGTGCCGATCACGATATCGACCGTTCCATCGGTTAATCCAGCCTTGGTCTCTTTAGCTTCAGTGGTAGATACAAAGCGCGACAATTGACGAACAACAACGGGAAGGCCCGCAAAACGCGTCGCAAAGGTCTTATAATGTTGCCGCGCCAAGAGCGTTGTTGGAACGACTACGGCAACTTGTTTTCCTGCCAAAGCCGCTACAAAAGCCGCGCGTAAGGCGACTTCTGTTTTGCCAAAACCAACATCGCCACAGAGCAAGCGATCCATTGGACGACCGGACGCTAGATCGCCCAAAACAGAGTCGATTGAAGTCAGCTGATCTTCGGTTTCATCATAAGGAAACTTCGCCGAGAATTCCTCGTAAAGACCATGCGCAACCGTCAGCTTTGGCGCTTCTTTCATCAGACGGGCGGCAGCGATTTTAATCAGTGCATGCGCCATTTCGCGGATGCGTTGTTTGAGCTTCGCCTTACGCGCTTGCCAAGCGCCACCACCTAATCGATCAAGCGCAATTTCGGTATCTTCAGAACCGTAGCGCGATAAAAGGTCCAGATTTTCGACGGGCAAAAAGAGCCTATCACCACCCGCGTAATGCAGCTCAACGCAATCATGCGGCGCGCCTGCGGCATCAATTGTTTTAAGACCAACGAATCGCCCGATACCGTGATCGACATGGACGACGAGGTCACCGGGCGTCAGGCTTCCTGCTTCCGCAATTACATCTTGTGCACGTTTGGAGCGACGCGCTTTACGTACAAGCCGATCACCAAGAATATCCTGCTCGCCAACGACAACCAACGTATCGGTTTCAAAGCCGCGCTCAATGCCCCACACGGCGAGACCCACCTCACCTGCTTTTAGCGCCAAGGCTTGCGTGTAAGTCGCAACAGGCGTCAGGCCCGAAAGTCCATGGTCAGATAGAACGTGGCTTAACCGTTCGCGTGCCCCCTCAGACCATGCAGCAACCAAAATGCGGCGCTGCGATTGACGCAAATCGCCAATGTGTCCGACGACAGCATCAAAAACATTTTTACCCTCGTCATTCTTGTCGGCACCTTCCGCCGCCGCGCGTTCTGCGGCGAATATCCTACCTTGCCTTGCACCGGCGTCGATAACCGATAACGGGTTCGATTCAATCACGTTGAAGGGGGTTAATCGGACAACAGAACGTGATTGAAAGGCAGCTTCAAAATCCGAAATTTTGAGATGTAATCGATCAGGAGCAAGCGGTTTATAGGGCGCGATGCCGGGTTGTGGATGAGCCATGGCTTCACGCCTTGCCTCATAGTGATCATTGATTTGTTTAATACGTTCGTTAGCCGCTTCTTCTACCAATGGATCCAGAATGAATGGAACATCGGGCACATAGTCGAAGACCGTATCAAGGCTTTCATGGAACAAAGGTAACCAATGCTCCAATCCGGCTGGCCTTCTTCCCTCGCTGATCGCTTCATAAAAATGATCGTCGCGACCGGGGGCGCCGAAGGCTGCTACATAACCCTGTCGAAAACGCTTAATCGACTCCGTCGTTAATTGCACTTCGCTCATCGGTACAAGATCAAGCGAGCGAAGCTGCCCGATTGTTCTTTGGGTCTCAGGATCGAAACTGCGGATCGATTCCAAAGTATCGCCGAAAAAATCAAGCCGGACTGGTCCGGTCATACCGGGTGCGTATAAATCGATAATGCCGCCGCGTACTGCATATTCACCCGTTTCGCGAACGGTTGATTGCCGCATAAATCCATTGTTTTCGAGCCAAAGCCCGAGTGCCGTCGTATCAACACGGTTACCCGGTGCGGCCGAAAAACTATCAGAACCTACCCGCGCCCGTGAAGGCACACGTTGCATCAGACCATTCGCCGTTACAATCAAGATCCGGGGCTGATCTTCGCTCGTCTGCGAGCGGGCGAGACGCGCCAACACCGTCATACGTCGTGACGTAATCGAACTATTAGGCGATACGCGGTCATAAGGTTGGCAATCCCAATTCGGGAAACTCAGCACCTCGATATCGGGTGCCACAAACCCCAAAGCCATTTCCATTGCTGCTTGGCGCTGACCATCGCGGGCGACAAAAACCAAGGCGGCTGCTTTGCCATGACCCAGCTTCGCAAAGCCGCGGGCCATATCCGCCGTTACAATGGCGTCGAAGCCATCAGGCACCGAGGATAGAACAACGTGTCGCCTATCTTTGATCGCAGCATTTAGGGTCTGAAGAAGTTTAGACATCGAGAATTCCGCCTGCTCATTCTTCAGATATTGATCGGGGCGGCGTGATTGTGATGGTCCCGGATTGCCTTCAGCAGGGCTGTATCGAATTCAGCAGGAATATCCTGAGCATCTAAAATCCAATGCAACAAATCACGGTCAGATTGCTCGATCAGAAGTTCAAAACCATCTAACTCGTCAACACTCATTGTACTTAGAAAACTGTCCGCGAACTGGCCCATAATCAAATCCATTTCGCGTAAACCCCGATGCCAAGCGCGAAATAAAATTTTACGCCGTCTCGGATCAAGATCAGCACTGGAAAGGATCGTTCCGGTCATTTTAATCTTTCGTTAATGTATTAAAGAGCGGGTAGATCGCCCTGCTCCCAACCTTGTTTTGTTTGAGCAATAAAATCATTTAATTGGCCAACAGATATTGCGTGGCGCAACCCAGCCATCAGCTCCTGATAATAAGCGAGATTGATACCGGTAATCAGCATCATGCCTAAAATTTCTTCCGCCTTTACCAGATGGTGCAGATAGGCTCGACTATAGATACGCGCTGGTGCCCAGTTAGATGTTTCATCGAGCGGACGATGGTCATCGGCATGGCGCGCATTACGCAAATTGATTTTACCATAACGGCTATAGGCTAAACCATGCCGACCAGCGCGCGTTGGCATAACGCAATCAAACATATCAACGCCGCGACGAACGCTTTCGACTATATCATCGGGTGTGCCTACACCCATCAAATAACGCGGCTTTTCTTGTGGTAAGAAAGGTTCAACCGTTTCAATCATGCGCAACATGATCTCTTGTGGCTCGCCTACGGCCAAACCGCCGATGGAATAGCCTTTGAGGTTCATGGCAGCCAACGCCTCGGCACTGCGAATGCGAAGCGCCTCAACCGCTCCACCCTGAACAATGCCAAACATCGCTTTGCCCGGTTGATTGCCAAAGGCTGCAGCTGATCTCTCGGCCCAACGAAGAGATAATTCCATGGCACGTTCCGCCTCACTGTCTGAACAGGGAAGCTTGACGCATTCATCCAATTGCATCTGGATATCTGAACCCAAGAGGCCCTGAATTTCGATGGAGCGCTCTGGCGTTAATTCATGTTTCGATCCGTCAATATGGGAGGAAAAGGTCACCCCCTTTTCAGTAAGCTTGCGCAATTTCGCGAGCGACATGACTTGAAAGCCGCCAGAATCCGTTAAAATTGGATGGGGCCAATTCATCATATGATGCAACCCGCCTAAGCGGGCCACACGCTCGGCACCCGGCCGTAACATTAAATGGTAGACATTACCCAAGACGATATCGGCACCCAAGGCCCGTACTTCTTCCGGGTGCATCGCTTTAACCGTGCCTGCGGTTCCGACGGGCATAAAGGCGGGCGTACGAATATCGCCACGCGGGGTAGCAACATAACCCGTTCTCGCTTTGCCATCGCGGGCGGTAACAGTGAATTCGAAACGATCGAACGGCATGGGACCAAATTCCCTTAAAACGTGCGGTGCAATAGGCAGGCATCGCCATAAGAATAAAAACGATACCCCTTTTCAATCGCGTGTTTATAGGCTTTCCGCATTGTGTCGAGCCCTGAAAATGCGGAGACAAGCATGAACAAGGTAGAGCGTGGCAGGTGAAAATTGGTCATTAAGACGTCCACGGCCTTAAAAACGTAACCGGGTGTAATAAAAATAGCAGTATCGCCCGACCATGCTTTGAACGTTCCATCGTCATCAACTGCCGACTCCAATAGCCTGAGCGATGTGGTACCAACTGCTACAATTCTACCGCCCTTCGCCTTGGTTTCGTTCAGAACCAAAGCCGTTGTCGATGATATCTCGCCCCATTCTGCATGCATTTTATGATGATCGGTATCGTCGACCTTCACGGGTAAAAACGTGCCTGCGCCGACGTGAAGCGTCACCTCAGTGAACTGGACGCCTGATTGTTGAAGCCTATGGATCAGTTCCGGCGTAAAATGGAGCCCCGCCGTAGGAGCTGCAACGGCACCAGAGCGATCAGCAAACATGGTTTGGTAATCGCGCTCGTCTTGTTCATCTTCTGCCCTTTTTGCAGCGATATAAGGCGGCAACGGCATAACGCCAACGGTACGAATGGCGGCATCGAGTGCCTCCCCCGTCACCTCAAAGCGAAAAAGCACCTCGCCTGCCTCGCCCTTTTCAATCACTTCTGCGGTCAATGAATCGCCATTCTCGTGACGCTGAAATTGTACGCTTTCGCCAAGAACGAGCTTTTTAGCAGGCCTAACAAACGCCCGCCACGTATTCGCGTTTTCGCGTTTGTGAAGGGTCGCCTCTATACCAGCAATCGAGGCACCTCTTTGGCGTTTGCCTACCAAACGCGCCGGAAGCACGCGTGTATTATTGACAACGAGACAATCGCCGGCCCGTAACAAGCTTGATAACTCTGCGATGTGAAAATCCGAAAATGGGGATTCGCTATTAGGCTTAACTACTAAAAGTTGTGCGCTCTCGCGTGGCTCAGCCGGCCGTATCGCAATCCGATCGGAGGGCAAATCAAAATCAAATTCTTCAACCCGCATTGGCTGCTTAAAACCCTTAGAATAAAAGCTATCATTAAGTTTTTATAAAGAAATTTCCAAAATTAAGATCTCGAAAAATTAGATGCGATTTTAATTCAAACACCATCTGGATCTTAACTTTACCCGCAATAAGTGTGTAGCATTACGTTGCGTGATGTCACAAAATTTGTTTCACACTTATTGCTGTCCCGAAACTGTTGCGGGGTCACAGCAATTTTTTAAGGCAGGCATTTTCAGTAAGTGTAGTCTTGGCCGGTCGATGATACACACATGATCATCGACCGGTCCTTTTTAACTTAACGCAATTCGACCGTTGCTGTTACAATCCTATCCGGATCGCGAACCGGTTCGCCGCGCTTAATCTTGTCGACATTCTCCATGCCTTCGACAACCTGACCCCAAACCGTATATTGGCGGTCCAGGAAACGGGCATTGTCAAAGCAGATAAAGAATTGGCTATCGCCAGAATCTGGATTTTGCGAACGTGCCATCGAGCAAATGCCACGCACATGCGGCTCTGCATTGAATTCGGCTTTCAACTTGTGACCCGAACCACCCATACCCGTTCCGGTCGGATCACCCGTTTGCGCCATGAAACCGTCGATGACGCGATGGAACACAATGCCATCGTAAAATTTTGACTTAGCGAGTTCGGAAATCCGCGCCACATGATTAGGTGCTAAATCAGGGCGGAATTTAATAACGACCGTACCCTTGGTTGTCTCAAGCACAAGATGCTCGACGCCGTCAGCCTTCTTTTCAGCAGGGGCCTTTTTAGAAACTGCTGCCTTAGGTGCAGCTGCTTTTTTAGCTGGCGCCTTTTTGGCTGCTGGCTTCTTTTCGGTTGTTGTAGTGTCTTTAGCCATCGTAGTCGCTTCCTTTTACTTAGCGTCTTCCATCATTTGCATTTTAACGATTTTGTCGGGATTTTTTACAGGTTCACCGCGCTTGATTTTGTCGACAAATTCCATGCCGGATACGACCTCGCCGAACACCGTATATTTCCCGTTGAGAAATGCGGCCGGGCCAAAGCAGATGAAGAATTGCGAATTGGCGGAATTCGGGTCATTCGAACGCGCCATGCCGAGGGTGCCGCGGTTAAAGGGCTGTGGAGTGAACTCGGCCGGCAGATTTGGGAGATCGGAACCTCCCATGCCAGTACCCGTTGGATCCCCCGTTTGCGCCATAAAGCCGTCGATTACCCGATGAAATACGATCCCATTATAAAAACCGCGTTTTACGAGGGCTTTGATTTGGGCAACGTGCTTGGGTGCTAAATCGGGGCGCAATTGAATAACTACGCGGCCGTCCTTTGTATCGAGATAGACGGTATTGGCAGGATCCGGCGCTTGCGCCTGAGCATATCCAACGCCCAGAGCGATGACCAAAGCAAGGCAGAGTGATTTAAACATTTTTTGCTCCGAATTCCGTTTTTATTCAGTTATTTAGCGCGATGCTTTAAGCTTTTGAGCGAGCCCGTGAGCAACAAAATCCGGCACGAAGGCCGATACATCGCCGCCCATCATCGCGATTTGACGCACCAAAGTGGCCGTAATCGGGCGAACCATGGGGGATGAAGGTAAAAAAACCGTTTGGATGTCGGGTGCCAAAGATTGGTTCATTCCGGCCATCTGCATCTCGTAATCGAGGTCGGTACCGTCGCGGAGCCCACGAATGAGAAGTGTTGCGCCATGCGATTTTGCCGCTTCAACTGCCAATCCGTCAAAAGTGATGACTTCAACCTCAGCGCCATCGGTCGCCGCAAATGGACGGCACGCCTCTTTGATCATGGCCGCCCGCTCCTCAGTTGAGAACAACGGAGCTTTTCCCGGGTGTATGCCAATGGCCACGATCAAGTGATCGGCCAGTTGGCAGGCATGCCGCAACACATCAACATGGCCATTGGTTACAGGATCAAAGGAACCCGCGTAAAAGGCTTTTCGAGATGTCTTGATTGGCATTGATCGCCCCTCGCCTTCCCGTCAGCTTTCGACCACGTCGTCGGATGCCTCTTCGCTATTGCCATCCTCAAGCCCCTCATCGCTGATGCGCTCAACGGACACAACATGTTCGCCTTCGGCCGTATCAAAGATCGTAACGCCTTGAGTACCGCGACCGGCAACGCGGATACCGTCAACCGGACAACGGATGAGTTGTCCACCATCGGTCACGAGCATGATTTGATCCGATTGATCGACCGGGAAGGACGCAACCAATTTACCGTTGCGTTCATTGACGACCATTGCAACGATACCCTTGCCGCCACGACCCGTGATCCGGATCTCGTAAGCCGAGCTTCGTTTGCCATAACCATTTTCCGAAATGGTCAGAACAACTTGCTCGCGCGCGGAGAGTTCGGCGTAACGCTCTTGCGATATAGCGGCATCAGCAACGTTTTCTTCGTCCGTCGGCTCCTCAATGCCCACTTCGCCTGCGATGGCGCGGCGCATCTTAATATAGGCCGAGCGTTCATCGGCTGTGGCGTCCACATGATGCAAGATCGACATGGATATCACATTATCGCCCTTAGCGAGCGAAATGCCTCGCACGCCGGTTGAGTCACGGCCCTTAAACACGCGGACTTCGTCGACAGAGAAGCGGATGCATTGGCCATTCGCCGTTGTCAGCAGAACGTCATCTTCTGACGTGCAAATTTGCACATCCACGATGGCGTCACCCTCGTCGAGCTTCATCGCGATTTTGCCGGCTCGGTTGATGGTGACGAAATCGGAGAGCTTGTTGCGGCGGACATTGCCATCGGCGGTCGCAAACATAACGTCCAAACGATCCCAATCTTCCTCATTCTCGGGAAGCGGCATGATGGTCGTGATCCGCTCGTCTTTCTC
>DAIOVR010000103.1:0-8842 GCA_036758905.1 Beijerinckiaceae bacterium
TTTTGGGCCTCGACGCTATGGGGCCTACGATCGGTAAAAGTCCGTTTGGTGTGGGCATGGCGGCCGGAGTGGCGCTTTCTGCAAATGAGAACGAGACGAAATAGGTCGGATCGTAAATTTCGACCATATTGATTTTACCGGGCTTCATTGGCTCCTTCAGCGGCAAAGTCATGTGGTAGGTCATCACATGACCATCATAATCGAGCCAATAATCCTTTGGTGCTGCGAGGACTATTTTTTTTCCATCTATTCTCACGGCGGTAAAATAGCCAAATTCCTCCAGCGCTTCGGTATTTGATTTTGCAAGAACATCTAGTGTTTCTCGCGCAATCGTCCCATCAGGCTTGGTTGGGATTCCCTGCACCGCATAGGCCGAATAACCCTCGTCGAACGTCCAAGCATTGGCGATGCCCGTCATCTTTCCGTCAGGAGAAAATAGAATTTCCTCCGTCATCGTAATCCAAACATGCGGATGGGCTTGCACGGTAATCGATTTGAAGACGCTTAAGGTCAGCGAAAGAACGAATAAAACCGCATATTGGAACCGCAAACGATTATCTTTCAACGTAATGAGTGCGAGCAGATCCCGAATCATTTTCAGTTTAATCGTCCTTAGCCGATGATCGGCAAATCGGTGCATAAAGGTTATTGGAAATAAAATATGGCCTTTTTACGCCTAATTTTGTTGAGAACGGCTTGCGGTTTTGTCTTAAATCGCGCTTTTGAAAATCCAACCATGCGTTCGAACGTATTCGTTAGAGCATATAATCGGTTAAGGCGTGATCGGAAGAGGCTTTTTTAATGACTGAAGTTCTACACCCTCCGGCCCGCCGTGCGGAAATTCAGCTTCCCGGTGACCATCCGCCTGTGAAATTGGGCAAGATTGGTGTCTTATTGCTCAATCTCGGCACGCCGGATGCTACCGATTATTGGTCTATGCGCCGATATTTGAAGGAATTTTTGTCCGATCGCCGCGTCATTGAAGTGCCGCGCCTCTTGTGGTGGCCGATTCTCAATTTGATCATTCTTACCGTGCGTCCTGGCCGAAAGGGCAAGGATTACGACACGATTTGGAATAAAGAACGCAATGAAAGTCCGCTCAAGACGATCACGCGCGCGCAGTCCGAAAAATTGGCGGAGCGGTTAAAGAGCGTGGATGATCGCATCGTTGTGGATTGGGGCATGCGCTATGGCAATCCCTCAACACCAGACCGGATCAAAGCGCTTCAAGCGGAAGGCTGCGACCGTATTCTTCTGGTGCCGCTTTATCCCCAGTCTTGCGCAGCCACATCTGCCACCGCTTGCGACAAAGCCTTTGAAACCTTGATGCAGATGCGGTGGCAACCAGCCGTCCGCGTTGCGGCCCCATGGCATGATGATCCTGCCTATATTCAGTCGCTCGTCACCTCAATCCGCGCCAAGCAGGCGACGCTCGATTTTGAACCCGATATGATTGTGGCCTCCTTCCATGGTGTGCCAAAATCCTATTTGATGAAGGGCGACCCCTATCATTGCCAATGCATGAAAACGGGCCGTCTCTTGCGCGAGGCGCTTGGGCTCTCCAAAGATAAATTCATGGTTTGCTTCCAGTCCCGCTTCGGAACGGAAGAATGGCTGAAACCCTATCTCATCGATACGATGGGCGAATTACCCGCCAAGGGTATTAAGAAGGTTCTGGTCATTGCACCGGGCTTTGCTGCCGATTGCCTCGAGACATTGGAAGAAATCGAAGGCGAAAACTGCGAGCATTTCATGCATCACGGTGGCGAGAAATTCGCCTATGTGCCTTGCCTGAATGATTCAGAGCCTGGCATTGACGTGATTGAAGAGGTCGTACGCCGCGAGTTGCAGGGCTGGATCTAATCAAGCCGCGCCAATGCGAAGCAAATCAAGAATATGAATAAGCCCCACGGGGCGTTCATCTTCGACAACGACGAGAGAGCTGATCTTTCGGCTCTCCATAATCTCAAGCGCCTCAGCGATCAACGTGTCTGGTGATACCGTCATAGGCGATTTCGTCATGATTTCGTCGACAGATCGCCCGAGCAAATCAGGCGCCATATGACGACGCAAATCGCCGTCTGTGACCAATCCGGCGATCTTTGCTTCCGGCGTAACCACGATAACACACCCCAATCCTTTGGCGCTGATGGTCACAATCGCTTCGGACATCATCTTGCCCAATTGGATCAGGGGTAGCCGATCGCCCGTATGCATGACGGCCGATACTTGTCGCAGCTGCGCGCCGAGCTTTCCGCCCGGGTGATAACGCCTGAAATCCTGCGACGTGAACCCACGGCTTTCTAATAAAGCAACGGCCAATGCATCACCAAGCGCCAATTGCATTGTTGTTGATGTCGTTGGAGCGAGCCCATTCGGACATGCTTCTTTTGCCTTTGGAAGGCATAAGCAAATATGAGCACCAACGCCTAGGGAGCTATCGGCGCGCGAAGTAATGCCGATCAGCTTAACATCATTATGGCGCGCATAGGCGATGATGTCCGCTAATTCCGATGATTCACCAGACCACGACATCGCCAGAATTACATCATCGGGTTGGATCATGCCGAGATCGCCGTGACTCGCTTCACCCGGATGCACGAAATGCGCGGGCGTTCCGGTTGAAGCCATCGTTGCTGCAATTTTTCGGCCGACATGGCCTGACTTTCCCATACCGGAAATGATCACGCGGCCTGGTGCTGCCAGAATAGTCTCGACCGCTTGCGCAAACGCTTGGCCAAGTTCTTCGCTCATCGCGTCATGAAGGAGCCTCAGGCCCGCTCCTTCGGTGAAGAGCGTGCGTTGAGCGGATTGAATTGCAGATTGCTGAGCCAAGTTTTTGTCCTTTTAGATCAGGGTCGTAAGAGCGTCACGAAACTCGTCACGTAGATCAGGTCGATCCAAGGCGTAAGCCACGTTTGCTGTTAGAAATCCGAGCTTTGTTCCGGTGTCGTGCACGCGGCCTTCAAAGATATGCGCGTAAAACGGCTCTGAACGGTGCAGCGTAACCATCGCATCGGTGAGCTGAATTTCACCGCCCGCGCCGCGCGGTTGAGTGGCAAGCAATTCAAAAATTTTCGGAGACAACAAATAACGTCCCGA
The DNA here is from genome assembly GCA_036758905.1 of Beijerinckiaceae bacterium. Taxonomy (GTDB): domain Bacteria; phylum Pseudomonadota; class Alphaproteobacteria; order Rhizobiales; family Beijerinckiaceae; genus CAIUPE01. The sequence continues at coordinate 3,103 of DAIOVR010000103.1, forward strand.
AATGGCTAGATTAGATGGTGCTGTTCCCTGCTTCGGCTTTTCGATCATGGCTCTAATGGGCAGAGCCTTTGTAGATCCGTGATCAACATCAACAATGCCATAGCGGTGCGTTTCATCATCGGGCACCCGGTAAACACCAATCATATTTCCGCCAATGGATGAATGCGCTTCTATCATCGATTTGAGGCAAGGCTCGCTGCTTTGATGCAGCATGTCGGGAAGCAAAACCGCAAAGGGCTCATCGCCGATCAAGTCACGTGCGCACCACACGGCGTGACCAAGCCCAAGCGGTTCCTGCTGCCGCGTAAAGCTCGTTGACCCGGCAATCGGTAAATCACGCGCGAGTTCAGTTAGATCGGCTTCGCGGTGCCTGTCTTTTAACGTGCGGTCCAATTCGAACGCGATATCGAAATGATCTTCAATCGCGCCCTTGTTGCGACCCGTTACGAAGATGAATTGTTCAATGCCTGCAGCCTTAGCTTCATCAACGACATGTTGAATGACCGGGCGATCCACCACCGTCAGCATTTCCTTCGGCACGGCCTTCGTCGCAGGCAAAAAACGGGTACCAAGGCCAGCGACAGGAAAAATAGCTTTGCGGATGCGTTGCATGATCAGGCCGATTCGGAGGTGGTAAGACGCACATTTAACCTACTCCATCTAACTTATTTTGGCTGAGACGGAAATGTTTGTGCGTCTTAATGGGTTAAAAGGAAGGGGGATCAAGAAAAAATAAACTATTCGGACCCCAATATGTTCCCGATTCAACCGAATTGGGAACAAAATGTCGGTCATTCTTCGCGTTTTTGGACTAATAGCCGCTTTAGCCGTAAGCTTTGACGGTTCATCGCCAATCGCAGCGGCTTACGCGGCCAATCCCCCAAAGGCCGAATCGGCCGCAAAAGCGCAGCCATTTCGTGCCTTTGTCGATCGTCTTTGGCCGATAGCTCAAGCTCGCGGGGTCTCGCGTGAAACCTTTTCGAACGCCTTTGCCGGTTTAACCCCTGATCAGGAAGTTATAGATCTCACCAAAAAACAATCCGAATTTGTCAAACCGATTTGGGAATATCTTGCTTCCGCAGTATCCGCCAACCGCTTGGAGCGGGGCTCAAAATTAGCCAATGTAAATTCAAACACGCTTGACGTTATCGAGCAGCGCTTCGGTGTTGACCGTGAGGTTGTGCTCGGCGTGTGGGGGATGGAAACCAATTTCGGCGGCTTCACCGGCGGCAAGGATATTATTCGCTCGCTCGCCACGCTGGCATCGGTGGGTTACCGCGGCACCTATTTCCGAGACGAATTGATCAGTGCACTCTTGATCTTGCAGCAGCACCACGTTGCCCGCGCAGATTTTAAAGGATCATGGGCGGGGGCAATGGGGCAGACCCAATTTATGCCGTCATCCTTTCAGAAATTCGCTGTCGATTTTGATGGCGATGGCAAGAAAGATATCTGGACAAATGTACCGGATGCCTTGGCATCCACCGCCAATTATCTAAAGCAAAATGGCTGGCAGGCAGGTCTGCCTTGGGGCTTTGAGGTCACGATACCGCGCAGCTTTGATTATCACATGCACCATGCCGCCTTTGAAGAATGGTCGCGACAAGGCGTCCGTACCGCCGATGGCCATGCGATGCCGCGTTCGGGTGAAGCCAATCTGTTTTTCCCGGCAGGGGCGGATGGTCCGGCTTTTCTCGTGACCAATAATTACGACGTGATCAAACGATACAATAATTCCGACGCCTATGCCTTGGGCGTCGCCATGCTGGGTGATCGGATTTATGGTGCAAGTCCACTTCAAGGGACGTGGCCTGTGGAAGATCCAATCCTAGGTCTTCAGCAGCGCATTGAACTTCAGCAAGCCCTTACGTCGCTTGGCTATGATGTTGGAGAGCCAAACGGCCGTATAGGTTCGCGCACGCGCGATGCAATCCGGGACTTTCAAGATAAACGCGGCTTACGGCCCGACGGATATGCTGGCCGTCGGGTATTGGAAGCGTTGCGGGTCAGGTAAAAATTACAACGTCACTGTGAGCGAATGCACATCATCATCAACCACTAAAAGATTGGCTTCGCTCTCGCTCGCCATGACGGTTAATGGTTGACGTTTTATCCCATACGCCCTTATCGCGGCAGTGTCGTCTTACCCATCAAATGCTTGTCGACGCTGTGGGCAGCCTGACGTCCCTCGCGGATCGCCCAAACGACGAGCGATTGGCCACGCCGCATATCGCCACAGGCGAACACATTATCAACGCTTGATTTATATGCCACCATATCGGCCAAGACATTACCGCGCGGATCAAGCTTAACCTGTGCTTCGGACAACATGCCTTCCGAAATAGGCGACACAAAGCCCATAGCGAGCAGAACGAGATCCGCCTTCAGCTCAAATTCCGATCCGGCAATCGGTTGGAATTTATCATCGACACGGACGCAATGAAGGATCTTCACCGCGCCATCTTCGCCCGAGAACGAAACCGTATTCACCGCAAAGTCCCGCTCCGCGCCTTCTTCTTGTGAAGATGAGGTGCGCATCTTCATCGGCCAGTTTGGCCAAGTGAGGAGCTTGTCTTCTTTCTCGGGAGGACGCGGCATGATTTCGATTTGCGTGACCGACAACGCGCCCTGACGGATCGATGTACCGATGCAATCCGAACCCGTATCGCCACCTCCGATAACAACCACATGCTTACCATTGGCAAGAATGGGATCATTCGATTTCAATGGCTCATGGGATACGCGACGGTTCTGCTGTGGCAAGAATTCCATCGCGAAATGGATGCCCTTCAGGTCACGACCCGGAACAGGCAGATCGCGTGGCTTTTCAGAGCCGCCCGCCAAGATCACGGCATCATACGACGCCTTGAGTTCTTCGAGCGATTTGTCGACACCGACATGCATATTGTAATGGAACACGACGCCTTCGGCTTCCATCTGCGCGACGCGACGGTCGATGAGGTGCTTTTCCATTTTAAAGTCTGGAATTCCGTAGCGTAGCAGACCGCCTGCCTTGGAATTCTTCTCAAAGACATGCACTTCATGGCCTGCACGCGCGAGCTGTTGCGCGCTGGCAAGGCCAGCAGGGCCTGAACCGATAATGGCAACGCGCTTACCCGAGAGTTTTGCCGCAGGCTCCGGTGCAAGCCAGCCTTCTTCCCATGCGCGGTCAACAATGGCGCACTCGATCGATTTGATCGTGACAGGGCTGTCGTTCAAATTGAGCGTGCAACTTGCCTCGCAAGGGGCGGGGCATACGCGGCCCGTGAACTCGGGAAAATTATTTGTCGAGTGCAGGTTGCGCGCCGCTTCCTGCCAATCATTATGATAAACAAGATCATTCCAATCAGGGATCTGATTGTTCACCGGGCAGCCATTGTGGCAATAAGGAATGCCGCAATTCATGCATCGCGCGGCCTGATCCTTCGTCGCCTCTTCCGAGAGCGGGATCACGAATTCCTTATAATGGCGGGTGCGGTCGGACGCAGGCGCATAACGCCGATCGCGACGGTCGATTTCCAGAAAGCCTGTTACCTTGCCCATCTTACTCTCCCGCAACCGCTAAAGGTTGGTTCTCGTTTTCGGCCATCAATTCCTTCAGTGCGCGGCGATATTCGACCGGCATCACTTTGCGGAATTTGCCTTTGTAATCATCCCAATGATCGAGGATCTCGCGGGCGCGGGTCGAGCCCGTATAGCGCGCGTGATTTTCAATCAGCATATGGAGACGCTCGGCATCATGGCGTGTCATGTCGCCCATGACATCGACGCGGCCATGCCCTTCGAGGTCGCCTGACGAATGGTTGAGACGCTGGTTAAGCTCCTCTTCCTCGGCCACTGGTTCGAGTTCCACCATCGCCATGTTGCAACGCTCTGGGAAATTGCCTTCTTCGTCGAGCACATAGGCGATACCGCCCGACATGCCGGCGGCGAAGTTACGTCCCGTTTTGCCGAGCACCACGACAATGCCGCCCGTCATATATTCACAACCATGGTCGCCTGTACCTTCGACGACCGCAATGGCACCAGAGTTACGAACGGCAAAGCGCTCACCGGCGACGCCACGGAAATAGCATTCGCCTTGGATCGCGCCATAGAGCACCGTATTGCCGACAATGATCGATTCATGCGGCACGATCTGCGTTGCTTCTTTCGGTGGATAGATGATGAGCTTGCCGCCCGAAAGACCCTTGCCGACATAGTCATTGGCTTCGCCTTCGAGTTCCATGGTCACGCCGCGTGCAACCCATGCGCCGAAGCTCTGGCCAGCGGTGCCTTTCAGCGACACATGGATCGTGTCATCGGGCAGTCCCTTATTGCCATAGCGTTTAGCGACTTCGCCAGAGAGCATTGCGCCCGCGGTGCGGTTCAAGCTCTTGATGCGCGTTTCGATTTTCACCGGCGTACGGTTTTCCAAAGCAGCTGAGGCCTTCTCGATCAAGGTGCGATCAAGCACGGCATCGAGATGGTGATCTTGAAGCATCGAGTGGTGAATATCCGTTGCCTTTTCAGCGTCAGGCTTCGAGAACAGCTTCGAGAAATCGAGGCCCTTCGCCTTCCAATGGTTGATCGCAGGATCGCGATCCAGCATTTGCATCTGACCAACCATTTCATTGAAGGTGCGATAGCCCAAACGTGCCATTTCTTCGCGCACTTCTTCGGCGACGAAGAAGAAGAAATTGATGACATGCTCTGGCAAGCCCACAAAGCGCTTACGCAGCACAGGGTCTTGAGTGGCCACGCCAACGGGGCATGTGTTGAGATGGCATTTGCGCATCATGATGCAGCCTGCTGCAATCAAAGGTGCTGTTGCAAAGCCAAATTCATCCGCGCCAAGAAGAGCGCCAATGATCACGTCCCGACCAGTACGGATACCACCATCAACCTGAACGGCAATACGCGAGCGGAGATGGTTCTTCACCAGCGTTTGATGCGTTTCAGCCAAGCCGATTTCCCACGGGCTACCCGTGTGCTTGATCGAGGTGAGCGGGGATGCCCCCGTGCCACCTTCAAAACCGGAAATCGTCACATGGTCGGCGCGTGCTTTGGATACGCCCGCGGCCACTGTGCCGACGCCAATTTCAGAGACGAGCTTGACGGAAACCTGCGCGACTGGATTGACGTTTTTCAAATCGTAAATCAGCTGCGCCAAATCTTCGATCGAATAGATGTCATGGTGCGGCGGTGGCGAGATGAGGCCCACGCCTTGGGTCGAGTGACGCACCTTCGCGATGACGGCATCAACCTTATGGCCAGGCAATTGGCCGCCTTCGCCAGGCTTGGCACCTTGCGCCATCTTGATCTGCATCATGTCCGAATTGACAAGATATTCGGTGGTCACACCGAAGCGACCCGAGGCTACCTGCTTAATCGCCGAGCGCATCGAATCGCCATTCGCCATTGGCTTGTAACGATCCGATTCTTCGCCGCCTTCGCCTGTGTTCGATTTGCCGCCAATGCGGTTCATCGCAATCGCAAGCGTCGTGTGGGCTTCACGCGAAATCGAGCCATAGGACATAGCGCCCGTTGCGAAACGCTTCACGATGGAGCTTGCACTTTCAACTTCATCGAGCGGCACAGCCTTGCGGCCATCCTGCTCGGCGCTTTTGATGCTGAACAGGCCACGAATGGTGAGCAAGCGCTCGGATTGCTCGTTCAGAAGCTTGGCATATTCGCGATATTTATCTTGCGCATTGCCACGCACGGCGTGTTGCAACAGTGACACCGATTGCGGCGACCA
>DAIOVR010000104.1:0-3853 GCA_036758905.1 Beijerinckiaceae bacterium
GTCATTTTGCGGATATGCTCTTGGGGATGAGCGCCCGCACGGATAGAGTCGATAAAAGGGCCTTCAATATGCAAGCCGAGATAGCCCGGTACAAAGCCTGAGGCGGCTTTACCTGCGGCAAGCGTTTCGACCAAAACCTCTTCGGCATCCGTGATCACAGTCGGCAGCGCATGCGTCGTGCCGAATTTCCGATGCGCTTCGAGAATGGCCCGGATGCCTTTGACCGATGGCGTTTCGTTCAACAAGACACCGCCACCGCCATTGATTTGGGCGTCGATAAAGCCGGGGCTGAGGATACCGCCCCCGAGATCCCTTTCGATCAGACCATGCGGGCGCTCTTTGAAAGGCACGAGGCCAATAATGGTTGCACCCTCGGTAATTAGCGCGTGATCATCGATGAAATCGAAACCGTTAAAAAGACGCGCGCCAAAAAAGACCTGTTTCATGAAAGCTTCCCGCCTGCCATCAAGATTGCGCCATCGGCGGCATCATGCAAGGGCGGCACAAAAGGATAGGGCATTTGAAGCTCGATCCATGGCTTGAGAGGATCAGCAAGTCCGCCGACAAGGGAGATGCGCTCGCACCCCAACCGCTGAAGTGCAGCGTGAAGGTTTAGAATTTCGCGCGCGGCCTGTCTGATAATCGGCAAAGCAATGGCATCGCCTTTCTCGGCGTGGCCAAAAACAATAGGGGCCAAGGCGCCATAATCAGCGGAGCGAGCTGTTGCCGTCCAACGTGTGACGGTTGTTGGATCGTTGTCGAACCGCTTCATAATCTGGCGCGTCATTTTACTGTGATCACGAAGATCGTCGGCGGCTAAGAGGGATTGGCGCAACGCCTCCCATCCGATGCGCGCGGCCGAGCCTTCATCACCAATTGCAAAACCTCTCCCGCCGATTGCGGTTATTTTGCCATGGATATGGGCTAGACCTGCGGATCCTGTTCCGGCGATGATGAGGCCGCCTTCAGAACCATGGTGCGCGCCGAAGCAGGCGGCTGTCGCATCGCTTGCTGCCGTCACAAACCCGTAGCCCGCAAGCGATGACTGTAAGCGACTTGAGTCGGCCGAAGATACAATACCCGCAAGGCCGAGACCTAAAGCGGTTTTTGATCGATCTTGTTCTGTAAGGCTAGCCGAATGAAAGACTTGATTGAGGGTTTCACGTAACGTGGCCAGCGCGCCTTCCGGATCGCTATGCACATTGGCGCTGCCGCCTTCCGCATAAGCGAGCTCTACCCCGTCTTTATTCCTCAAGCGCACGCGGCATCGCGTGCCGCCGCCATCGACGCCAATACTATATTGGCATTCTTTGGGGGTCATTTTACTGCCGGGGGATCAAGCGATAATACGCTTTGCGGATCATCCTCGGTTGCCGAAGGATCGCGATAATTATCGATGTTTTTAAACGCCTCACGCAACGCGCCCGACCAGCCTTTCGAGAGCTTTTCGAAATAGGGATCATTCGCGCTGATACGGCGTTGATAGGACACTTCCAAGGAATCGCGCTCATACATCAAAAGATCGATCGGCATTCCTACCGAGAGATTCGAGCGGAGCGTGGAGTCAAAGGAAATCATAATAACCTTTGTCCCTTCGCCCATGGTCATATCGGGACGCGCGACGCGGTCTAGTATCGGTTTGCCATATTTGTGTTCGCCGATTTGAAAGAAGGGCGTATCTTTGGTCGCTTCGATAAAATTGCCCTCGGCATAGATTTGAAACATCCGCGGTGGCTCGCCATGGATCTGGCCGCCCAAAATGAACGAAGCGGCAAAAACGCCGTTATTGGCTTCCAAGGACGGACCATCGACTCGGCGTACCTCACGGACGGCCTCGCCGACAAGGCGGGCCGCCTGAAACATGGTTTGCACATTCAGAAGCGATGCTTCACCTGATTCGACATTGGCATCGATCTGCTCGTTTAAACCGGAGATGACGGCTTGGGTAACGGCTAAATTCCCAGCCGAAAGCAGAACGAGAACGCGCTCGCCTTTGCGCTCCCAGACATGCATTTTCCGGAAAACAGCGATGTTGTCGAACCCGGCATTGGTTCGTGTATCGGAGGCAAAGACAATGCCGTTATCGAGCCGCAAGCCGACGCAATAGGTCATGATGGGTTCCGTTTAGAGTGAATTTTGCACAATCTTACTGTTGACTGGCGCCGACGACAACCTCAACCGTCAGTTTCTCTTCGCCCGCCCCTCGCATATTGCCCCGAACCGGGGCGGCGGTGACAGCATCCAAGCCGACGGCTAGGCGCACATAGCGCTCCGTGGGCGAGACGCCATTGGCGGCATCAAAGCCGACCCAGCCGAGATCATCCACATAGGCTTCCGCCCAAGCGTGGTGGGCGACAGCGGATGTTTCCCCTTCAACCAAGAGATATCCCGTCACATAGCGGGCGGGTATGCCAAGAATCCGGGCTGCGCCGATGAAGATATGGGCGTGGTCCTGGCAGACGCCGCGTTTGGCTTTGAAGGCCTCAATAGCGGTTGTTAAAGCGTGTGTTGCTTGCGTGTCATAAGCAACGGTCATGTGGATCGCCTCCAAGAGGTTGTGCAAGGTTGTGAGCCGTGCAGGGGCTTGGCAGGCTTTGGCCATGCTCTCGATGGCCGATGAGGTTTCGGTCATGCGCTCGGGGCGGAGGAAGACGCTAGGAGGAACGGCTTCATTGGTAAAGCCTGCGACGCCTGCGGTATCAATTGTTTCAATCGTGCCGTGAGCGATGATTTCAAGGTGATCATTCGAGCCGGGCGGGGTAACAAGCGCCACTTCATTGCCGAAGGCATCCGTATAGCGAGCCGCTTTATCGATGCCCGGAATTTTTACCTGCCAATCAATGACACGCTGGCTTTGTCCGCTTGGTGGAAACAGCCTGAGAGATTGCACCGAGTGATTAAACGCGCGTGAATAGCGATAAGCAGTACGATGATGGATGGCGATCAACATGGTTGTTATTTCAACTCAAAGGAAATGGAAGTCATTGGCAATATGGGCCGACACTGCGTTATTGCGTTTTAAAAATTCCGTTAGAAATTCGTGAAGCCCGGATTGAAAAATTGCATCCATTGGGATGGTTTTGAGATCATTTAGAATGCTGCTTGCTTCAGTATGACTTGCCGTTTTCTTGCCGATAATATCCGACATTCCTTCAAGCGAGCGTTCAATCCATCCGTAACAGAAACAGAACGAGCGTGGCATTTCGGGTCTTAGAATGAGAAACTCGGCGACATTCCACGGGCGATAGCGGTCTTTATAGACGTGGCGATAGGAGCGATGGGCTGAGACGGAGCGCAAAATCGTTTCCCATTGAAAGGCGTCAATGTCGCCGCCGACCGTTTCGTTCGTCGGAAGCAACACGTAATATTTAACATCCAAGATACGCGCAGTGTTATCGGCCCGCTCAATAAACGCGCCTAATTGGCTGAAGTGAAAGCCTTCATCGCGCAAAAGCGTTCCAAGCATCGAGCCGCGAAACAGAGCCGAGCGTTGCCTTACCCAATCGAGAAATTCGGGCAATTTGCCCGAGCCTAAATCGGCGGGACGAACAGAGGCGAAATCGATATAGGTTGAATTTAAGGCTTCCCACATTTCGCGTGTGAGTGCGGTGCGCACGGCGCGGGCATTATTACGTGCGGTTTCAAGGCATGAACGAACGGAGGAGGGATTATCGCGATCAAATAACAGAAAGTGTTTTACCTTTTCCGGTTTGATCTCGTTGTGGCGTTCCAAATAGGTTTCATAACTGCCAGCGGCGATGAGTGTTGATTTCCAATCCTCCCGGTGACCGATGCCAATATCGGGGGTCAGCGATATGCGATAGCCGACTTCGGTGAGGCGCGCGATGTTTTC
>DAIOVR010000104.1:3953-8821 GCA_036758905.1 Beijerinckiaceae bacterium
CCATAGCCGCCCGAGCCATGGACTTCTTTGACGACAAGTTGCGACAAATTGTTAAGAACGTGATTGCATTCATCGGCAATCGAGCAGCGATAGGTTGGTACGTTCGAGAGGATCGGTTTTTCGCCTGTATAAAACTCGATGATGTCCGGCACGTAAGCATAAACCGCTTTATCATCCGCGATACCTGTTCCAGGTGCATTGACGATGGTGACGCCACCGGCACGATATAAATCGAAAAGACCGGGCACGCCGAGTGTCGAGTCTGACCGAAAGGCGAGGGGATCCAAATAGGAATCATCGACGCGGCGATAGAGCACATCGATGCGCTCTTTACCCGTAACAGTGCGCATGTAAAGCGATCCATTTTCGATAAAGAGATCAGAGCCTTGAACAAGCTCAACGCCCATTTGATCGGCTAAGAAGGAGTGTTCGAAATAGGCTGAGTTATAAATGCCGGGGGTTAGTACAGCCAGCGTCGGATCGCTTTTGCAAGATGGTGGTGCGACGCTCTCCAAGGTTTGGCGCAGCATTTCCGGATAGCGCTCAACGGGTGCTACGCGATGGGCAGCGAAGAGTTCCGGGAAGAGATGCATCATCGCTTCTCGGTCCTCTAACATATAGGAAACGCCCGATGGTGTTCTCAAATTATCTTCGAGCACGAAAAATGCATTTTCGCCGGTGCGGACAATGTCCGTGCCCACAATATGCGAATAAATTTTACCGGGCGGATCAAAGCCCATCATTTGCGGCAAAAAGGCTTCATTGCCGACAACAAGATCGGCAGGGATACGGCCTGCGCGGATAATCTCCTGTCGATGGTAAATATCGTAGAGAAACAAGTTCAGTGCGCGGACGCGTTGCTCGATGCCGCGCTCTAAAAAGCGCCATTCTTGCGCGGCGATGACGCGCGGGATGAGATCGAAAGGGATGAGGCGTTCATTCGAGGCATTATCGCCATAGACGGCGAAGGTGATGCCCAACCGTCGGAAGATAGCTTCGGCTTCTTCTTGTTTGCGCGCCATGCCACCGCGGGATTGCTGGCTCATCCAATCGGCGATTTTGCGGTAGGCGGGACGGATCGAGCCATCGGCGGATCGCATCTCGTCAAAAAAGGCGGGCGCTTCCTTGTTGCTGCCTGTATTTTTGGCACTTGCCTGAGTATTCATCATTCCATCCGCTATAGCGACTATCTTTGCTACTCTGGCAGGTTAGGAGCAAAAGCCAAGCCAGAACTTGCGCGCTTTAAAAATTTCAACTGAGAGCAATGATTTCAACGCGATCTAGCCGATAGAGGCGGCTAGCGCTGAAATAGCGCTGAGGGCCGTTTTTAGCCGCGTCGGGCTCGTAAACTCTGGCCATGTGGAGAGTTTGACGGCCACAAAGGATTGCTCAATATCAATATAGATCAACTGGCCAAACACGCCTCGGCACAGCAATACGCCCCCGTGGCCTTTTGTTAGCCAGAATTGATTGCGATAAGCGCCGTTGGGTAGGACATCCGTGTAGGGAGAATGAAAGAGCGATGAATCGCCGGTTCGTGTGATATCAATCCAAGACTGCGCGAGAATTCGATTATTTTCGACGATGCCTTGATTGGCCCATAGCAAGCCGAAGCGAGCGAAATCCCGCAAAGTTGCGTTGAAACCGCCATCGCCTAAAGCAAATCCGGTTCCATCAACTGTGAAACACCCATCATGCTCCGCTCCGATTTTTTGCCAGATTTCTTCGGAGACGATGTCGGCAAGACTTTTACCTGTAACCCTTTCCATCACCCAAGCAAGCACATCTGTTTCAATCGAGCGATATTCGAATTCAGCGCCGTGAGGTCGTGTTATTGTTTTCAGATCGAGAATAAGCTCGTGCATGGACGAGGGCCATTTCCCGGGCAGTGTCGGTTGCTTCCATCCACTTGCCACATCAATGCGTCCGGCATCCGAATAGGGGTCGGTATAGTTTTCATCAAAGCGAACGCCGCTTGTCATGTCGAGGATGTGCTGTATGCGCGCGGTGGCATAGGCGGTATCTGCGAGCTCGGGTAGATAATCGATGATCAAACGCTCAGGGTCCACTAAGCCGCGTGTGGAAAGGATGCCAAACGCGGTTGCTGTTACCGATTTTGAAACCGATTGAGCGAGGTGTAAGGTCGATGGTGTCATTCCGTTGAGATAGTGCTCAGCGATGATTTTATTATGTTTGATAACGATGAAGCCATCGGTAAAGCTGGATTCAAGCCAGTCGTCTATGCGAACCGTGTGGCCTTCATCTGAAAATGGAATTGAGCCAATGGGTTGAAGATCGCGCTGAAGAGCGATCACATTATGGGGGGCGTGGTGGACGGGTGCCGTTGGTAAAATCTCGGAGATGTGTTGAAAGGTCCATCGATTCCATGGCGCGCGGTCCCAATCCTGCTGAGGGAAATCGGGTCTTAAAGAACCTGATACGGGGATATGGGGCGATGTACTCATGGAAAGCTATTCCATGATATTTAAGGGTAGATGTCAAAGACCCTTGATCATTTTAGGTATAAAGATAGGCCGTAGACCTCACAATTGAGCCATTGACGGACTATATTAGCCGAATTGATATTCTTGGAGAGAGCAAAATGGCCAAGCGAAATGCAACAAGGCGGGTGAATATCGGAACACGCCAGTTCACAATCCTTGGCGCCCGGAACTCTAGCTTCATTGATCTTTATCACAATAGTTTATCGATTTCTTGGCCGCGCTTTTTAGCCGTTGTTGCTTCGGTCTTTGCTTTCACCAATCTGATCTTCGCTCTCATTTATTGGATGGGTGGCGATGTGATTGCCAACACGCAAGGCGGCAGTCTTCCGATGCTGTTCTTCTTTAGCGTCGAAGCCCTATCGACCGTTGGTTTTGGTGATATGCATCCAATGACTTATTATGGGCATGTTGTTGCCAGCATCGAAAACTTTTTTGGGTTGTTGTTTGTTGCTGTCACAACAGGCGTCATGTTTACCCGTTTTGCACGGGCGCAGGCGCGCTTTATGTTTGCGCGCCATCCGGTTGTGACCACGTTTAATGGTAAGCCGACTTTAATGATCCGCGTCGCGAATGAGCGGCATAATACGGTGAGCGATGCCTCCGCACGGCTCTGGATTTTAAAGGATGGACGGTCGGCCGAAGGGCAGAGTTTCAGACGGTTTGTGGAGCTGAAATTAGAGCGCGTCGAAAATCCGGTGTTTATTTTGTCTTGGACAATTTTTCACATCATTGATGAACATTCCCCGCTCCATGCGCTGACGGAGGGCAAAGAAGCCCCCGTTTCTTCGTTGATCCTTACGATTGCTGGATATGATGAGAATATGGCTCAGGAGGTGCGGGCCCGGTATTGGTATAATGTGCATGACATAAAATGGGATCATCGTTATGCCGACATTTTAGAGTCGGGTCCGGACGGGGATACTCAATTAAATTATGATCATTTTCATGAATCAGTTCCAGAAAAGCTTATCTAGCGAGGAGAAACGCCCATGACCGACCATTTTAAGTTCTATATCGATGGCGCTTGGACGGATCCCGTCACCCTCCAGCCGTTCGATGTTATTAATCCTTCGAATGAGGAAGTGTGCGGGCGCATCTCGCTGGGTTCTGTCGCCGATGTTGACCGGGCTGTTGCGGCCGCGCGCAAGGCATTTGAGAGCTTTTCCCAGACGACCCGTGAGGAACGCTTGGCATTGCTGTCGCGCGTTTTAGAGGTTTATAAACGCCGCGAGCAGGAAGTCGCCGATGCGATGACCTTGGAAATGGGCGCGCCTAAGGAGTTCGCGCTTGCTTGGCAGGCAGGATCCGGCACGGCACATCTCGAATCCACGATTGAAGTGTTAAAAAACTACGAATTCGAGCGGTTACAAGGCACGACCATGGTGGTGCATGAGGCGATTGGCGTTGTTGGCATGATCACGCCATGGAATTGGCCAATTAATCAAATCGTCTGCAAAGTAGCGCCTGCTTTGGCGGCTGGTTGTACGATGGTGTTAAAGCCTTCTGAAATTGCGCCACTTTCTGGCGTCGTATGGGCCGAGATTATGCATGAGGCCGGCGTGCCGAAGGGCGTGTTCAATCTCGTGCAAGGGGACGGACCAACGGTCGGTGCAGCGATTGCCGCGCATCCGGGGATTGATATGGTCTCCTTTACCGGTTCAACGCGCGGCGGCATTGCGGTGGCGAAAGCCGCAGCTGATACGGTAAAGCGTGTGGCGCAGGAGCTTGGTGGAAACTCGGCTAATATTCTGCTCGATGATGCCGATTTTGAATCCGCAGTTACAAATGGAGTGGCCGGATGCTATCTCAATTCTGGCGAAAGCTGCGACAGTCCGCAACGGATGCTCGTGCCGCATTCGCGTATGGAAGAAGCCATTGCGATTGCGAGGAAGGCTGCTGAATCCTACGTCGTTGGCGATCCGAATGACCCTAAAACGACGCTTGGGCCTTTGATCTCGAAGGCGCATTGGGAAAAGGTGCAAGGCCTCATCAAAATGGGCATTGAAGATGGCGCCACTTTGGTAACGGGCGGGTTAGGGCGGCCTGAAGGGCTTAATCGCGGCTATTTCGCGCGGCCAACGATTTTCGGCCATGTTACACCCGCAATGCGGATTGCCAATCTAGAAATCTTTGGCATGACGATGATGATTATCGGCTATAGCGATGAGGATGAGGCGGTTCGCATAGCCAATGATACGGAATACGGACTCGCCGGATATGTGCAATCCTCCGATATTGAACGGGCGCGGAAGATTGCGCGGCGCTTGCGAGTGGGGGCAGTACAAATCAATTATCCCGCTTTTGACCCATACTCAGCGTTTGGTGGATATAAGCAGTCCGGCAATGGTCGCGAATATGGCGCAT
>DAIOVR010000105.1:0-8730 GCA_036758905.1 Beijerinckiaceae bacterium
GTCCGATTGCCTTGATTGATGAAACGCTGCCCGTGATCGTCATTGCCCCGCATGATGCGATTTATGAAAAGACGGTTTCGAATATGCAAGAAGTTGCCGCGCGTGGTGGGCGGATTGTTTTGATATCTGATCATCAGGGTATGCAGGGGGCTGGACTAGAGCCTGCGGCGAAAATCGAAATGCCGGATATGAATCCCCGCTTTGCGGCGATTGCCTATTCGGTTCCGATTCAGTTGCTTGCCTATCACACGGCTGTTGCTCTGGGTAAGGATGTTGATCAGCCGCGTAATCTGGCGAAATCGGTAACGGTTGAATAAATCTTAATCGATTTTTCCGTTCAGGACTGCTATGCGTGCTGAAGGTTAGGAACTGAACGGATATTCTGGTTATGGCGAACGAACATCCCTCTGACCTACACGAGGCAGGACCCTTTTCGCCTATAGCGGCGGTCCGCCCGACGATCAGCCAACGGATCAGGGGCTATTTTTTTACTGGCATCGTGATCGCAGGCCCGCTTGCGGTAACCGTTTATATCACCACATGGATCATCGGTTTAATCGATGCGTGGTTTAAACCGCTCATTCCCGCGGGCTTTTTTCCGCCATGGCTTGCGCCCTATAATGTGCCAGGCTTAGGCCTCATCATTGCCTTTGTCAGTCTCACCCTGTTGGGATTTTTGACCGCTAATCTCGTTGGTCGCTGGATGATCAGCATCAGCGAGACGGCATTGGGTCGTATGCCTGTCGTGCGTGGCCTTTATAAAGGCATGAAGCAAATTTTCGAGACTCTGTTTTCGCAATCGGGAACATCGTTTCGTAAAGTGGGATTGATCGAATATCCAGGCAAAGGCTTGTGGTCGATTGTGTTTATATCCGCCTCGCCAGAGGGAAAGGTGCTCGAAGCACTGCCGGGATCAGATGATTATGTTTCGTGCTTTCTACCCTGCTCGCCTAATCCGACGACCGGATTTTTTCTTTATTTAAAAAAGAGTGATGTTGTTGAAGTCAATATATCGATTGATGATGCGGCGAAGCTTGTGATGTCCGCGGGGCTTATTCAACCGACGTCCGCTTCAGGCCCTGTTGCGCTTTCAAATCCGATATCTAGCCAGCCCTAATCAACCTGATCGCTTCATCGCGTTCAAAAAGGTAAAGAAGAGTCCTTGCGGCTTCTCCGCGTGGACCTTCGAGATGTGGATCTTGGGCCAAGAGATTTTTGGCATCGTCGCGCGCGATAGCGAGCAATTCGCCGTGTCTCTCGGGAACCGTGAGGCGAAAGCCGGGCATGCCCGATTGACGCGTTCCCAAAATATCGCCTTCGCCGCGAAGCTTTAAATCCTGCTCGGCGATTTCAAATCCGTCATTGGTCGAGCGCATGGTTTCAAGCCGCGCGCGTCCCACTTCGCCGACATTTCCGAACAATAAAATACAATTTGAACGCTCGGCCCCACGGCCAACGCGACCGCGTAATTGGTGCAATTGTGAAAGGCCAAAACGCTCGGCGTGTTCTATAATCATGATGGTGGCTTCGGGTACATCGACGCCCACTTCAACCACCGTTGTCGCAACAAGGATGGTGGTGCGACCGGCGGCAAAATCGGACATTGCGAGGTCTTTATCCGGCCCCTTCATTTGACCGTGAACAAGGCCAACTTTTTCGCCATAGATTTTTTGAAGCGATTCAAACCGCTCTTGCGCTGCTGCCAAATCAAGGTCTTCGGATTCTTCAACCAATGGGCAAATCCAATAGGCCCGCTGTCCGGATTGCAGCACGCGTTCAAGCCCGTTGGCTACTTCATCTAAACGGTCGAGCGATATCGTGCGCGTATCAATTGGCTTTCGTCCGGCGGGCTTTTCTCGAATAATCGAGACATCCATATCGCCGAAATAAGTGAGAACAAGCGTGCGTGGAATAGGCGTTGCCGTCATTACTAACACATCAACGGCATCGCCTTTTTTGGACAGTGCTAAGCGTTGATGAACACCGAACCGATGTTGTTCATCAATGACGGCTAGACCCAAGCGTTTGAACGTAACGGCATCTTGAAAAAGAGCATGGGTGCCGATGGCGAGTGAAATGGAACCGTCGGCCAAGCCCGCAAGTGTCTGTGCGCGGGCGGCCCCTTTATCGCGTCCGGTTAGCAGGGCAATCGTAATGCCGCATTTATCCGCTAAGGGTTTCAAGCGCTCGTAATGTTGGCGCGCCAAAATCTCAGTAGGTGCCATCAACGCTGATTGCCAGCCTGCCTCAACCGCCATTGTCATCGCCATAAGGGCGACAACGGTTTTTCCCGAGCCAACATCGCCCTGCAACAAACGTAACATACGCTCGGGCGATGCGAGATCGCGCTTGATGTCCGAAAGCGCTTGCTTTTGACCATCCGTTAGCGTGAAGGGTAGGGCCGCTAACATCGCTTTGACGAGATGCCCGTCGCCCACTCTCGCTGCACCCGCTTCCCGTTTCATGCGGGCACGCATGAGAAGCAAAGCGAGCTGGCCCGCGAAGAGTTCATCATAGGCTAAACGAAGCCTGTTGGGAGATTGAGGGGCAATGTCCGCAAGGCTTGGCGGGCGATGCAGGGCATTAAGAGCAGGCGTAAAGCCCGGCCATTTCTCACGTGAAAGAAGTGTAGGATCGATCCATTCCGGTAGCGGGCTAAGTTTCTCGAGCGCCCCTTCAGCAGCTTTAATGAGGGAGCGCGGATAAAGACCTGCTGTAAGATTATAGGTAGGCTCAAAGGCGGGTTGTTTGGCAAGCCCCGCCGCATCCAAGACGCGTTCGGGATGAACCATCTGACGATTGCCGTCCCATAATTCAATGACACCTGAAACATATCGTATCTCGCCTACGGGAAGCATTGCCTCCATGCGAGGGCGCGCAGCATTAAACCATGTGAGCGTGATATCGCCCGTGTCGTCTTCCACCAATACGCGATAGGGCGATTTAGCGCGTCCGGGTGGCCCCGGTTTATGCGAGACAACCCTGACTTCAAACGTGCCTAATTCTCCCGGAACGGAATCAGCGATTTTGGATTTAACACGACGATCAACCGCGCCATTCGGCAAATGAAAAAGCAGGTCAATGATCCGCGCTTCCGCTGCTTGCTGTGCTAATAGCTTGTCATAGAGCGGCGCCATTTTCGGGCCAATGCCCGTTAACCCACGAATGGGTGCAAAGAGCGGATTGAGAAGGGTAGGTCTCATCTCACGCCGATCTCAAACCGACGCTGTTATCGTGAAAGGCTGCGCCGCCGAAGGGAGCGGGAGAGTCTGCGCCAACCAGCGTATTGATGCCTTGCCCATCGGCATAGGCGCTATTGGGCCAAATCGATTCAGCCACCAGCACGCCGCGCTTAAGGCCAATAAAATATTTCGCCTTCAAACACACTTCGCCACGATCGTTGAAGAGCTTTACATAGGATTGATCCGCAATCGCATAGTTCGCTGCATCGTCAGGATGGATTAAAACGGTTGGCTCACCTTCACGGCTTTTGGAGGTAGGCGTTTCGGTAAAGGTTGAGTTGAGATAATTGCGCGCAGGAGACGTCGCTAGACGAAACGGATAGGCCGCTGTCACCTTCTCTGAGACATCCCAATAATCAGGAAACTCGGGCATCGTGTCGATTGGTCCTGATTGACGACCGCTGCCAAACGGAACATTCGGCCAATCAGGTTTGAACCGAAATTTGCCATCCTTCCATGCAAAACCTTTGGTGAAATGCGCGTCTTCAAAAGCGGGTTGCGCGTCGATAAATTTGTTTCGTTCCAGTTCCTCGAGCGTCCCCCATTTCGACTGTTGTAACGTCCAATCGATCATTTCGCGCGCCGACATTTCAAAGCCTTTATGCTCAGCGCCGAGACGATGGGCTAAGTCGCAAATCAGCTCATGATTGGAGCGACACTCGCCGGGAGCATCGATCAATTTTGGACCAAGACCTAAATATTGATGTCCGCCGCCTTGATAAAGATCATCATGCTCAGTGAACATGGTTGCAGGTAAAACGATATCTGCCATTCTCGCGGTGTCGGTCATGAACTGCTCATGCACAACGGTGAACAGATCGTCGCGTTCAAACCCTTGGCGAACGAGTGTTTGTTCGGGAGCGACCGACATCGGATTTGTGTTCTGAATAAAGAGCGCTTTCACCGGACCGCCACCACGCAAGGCGTCTTGATCGCCTGTTAAAACGCGCCCGATTTGCGATTGGTCCATGGATCGAATTTTCGGATCGAGGAGATCAAGCCCTTCGATCAGCGATTTGCGCCAATGATAGATCGAGCCATTGTTATGAAACGCGCCGCCACCTTCATATTGCCATGCACCCGTAACAGCTGCGATGCAACTTGCGGCATGCATATTTACCGCGCCATTGCGTTGCCGAGAAAAGCCATAACCGAGACGAAAAAATGTACGTTTATTTTCGCCAACGAGTTTCGCAAAGGTTTCGATTTCTTCGACCGAAAGTCCCGTAATAGCGGCGGCCCATTCCGGCGTTTTTGTCTTAAGGTGGTGTTCGAATTCTTTTGGATAATCGGTTGCACGCTCGAGATATTCGCGATCCGCTAAATTGTCCCGAAAGAGAATATGCATGACGGCGCACGCAAGCGCACCATCGCTACCGGGCTTTACCACCAATGCAAGATCGGCTTGGTCGAGTGTTGCTGTTTGATAAATATCGATGGCGATGATTTTCGCGCCACGTTCTTTGCGCGCCTTAACGGCATGCGTCATCACATTGACTTGGGTCGCAACGGCATTGGTTCCCCAAATCACAACGCAATCAGATTTCGCCATTTCTCGTGGGTCGGGTCCCATGAGTTTTCCAGTACCCGCGATAAAGCCCGGCCATGCGAGATTGATGCAGATGGATGAATAAAAGCCCGAATATTTTTTGGCGTGGCGTAACCGGTTAATCCCATCGCGGTTAACGAGGCCCATCGTGCCTGCGTAATAATAGGGCCAGATCGCTTCTGATCCGTATTCGGCTTCAATCTGATTAAAACGCGTTACGATTTCTTCTAATGCATCGTCCCAAGAAATTCTCTCAAACTGGTCTGATCCTTTAGGGCCTGTTCTTTTAAGCGGGTAGAGTAAACGATCGGGATGATGATTACGTTCGGCGTATCGCGCAACTTTGGCGCAGATGACGCCAGCGGTGTAGGTTTGTTCTTTCGAACCGTACACACGACCAATGGTGTTTTGATCAAGGACTTCCACTTCGAGCGCGCAGGCTGAAGGGCAGTCATGTGGGCAAATGGTGTTTTTGCGAGGGATGCTGACGGGCGCGTTCATGGTGATCAGATTACACCTTCGCGCCCGTCAGGCAATATTGGGATCGACCGGAATTAGCCGACGATTTCGTTGCCCGAGAAGAACTGGGCAATCTCAATGGCTGCGGTTTCTGGAGCGTCCGAACCATGAACCGTGTTTTCACCGACCGACTTAGCGAATAGCTTGCGGATCGTGCCTTCAGCTGCGTTGGCAGGATTGGTGGCGCCCATGACTTCGCGGTATTTTGCGATGGCGTCTTCGCCTTCCAATACCTGAACGACCACTGGACCCGAGGTCATGAAATCGACGAGTTCGCCGAAGAAAGGACGCTCTTTATGGACGGAATAGAATGTGCCGGCCTGATCGCGCGTCATGTGAATGCGCTTCTGGGCAACGATGCGAAGACCTGCCTTCTCAATAACCGCGTTCACGGAACCCGTGAGGTTGCGGGCGGTTGCGTCGGGCTTCAAAATAGAAAAAGTGCGCTGGAGCGCCATGGGTATCATCCTGTTGGTTGTTGAAATGCCCGTGCTCTATAGCCGTGCCGACGTGATCGGTCAAAGGACTCGTGCTTCATTTTGAGCCATTTGACGCGCTATTTCGGCCAAAGCCTTCGGATAAAGCTTTATTTCCTGCTCCAAGACGCGGGCTGCCAATGTATCAGCCGTATCGTCGGGGAGAATCGGGACCGTGGCTTGGTCAATAGTCGGACCCGCATCAAGCTCTGGTACGACGAAATGGACGGTACATCCGTGTTGTGTTGCCTTCTGGGCCAAGGCGCGCTCATGGGTGTGTAAACCCTTCAGTTCCGGCAAGAGGGAAGGGTGGATGTTGAGCAATCGATTGGGCCATTTTTCGATGAATGACGCCGTCAAAACGCGCATAAAGCCCGCAAGACAGACCAATTCGACCTTATATTCGCGTAAAACACGGTCAATTTCCGCTTCAAACGCTTCACGGGTCGGAAATGCACCATGCGGTATGGCGATTGTTTCAATGCCGAGCGTTTGAGCGCGGGCTAATCCGCCAGCGTCTACGTCATTTGAAATGACCAGTACGATCTCTGCCGGATAGTCCGGATGTTTTGCCGCCTCAATCAGCGCGACCATATTCGTGCCGCGTCCGGAAATGAGGATCGCTGTCCGAATACGGCGCATATCAGAGCGCCAACGCGCCGGAATAGGTT
Source organism: Beijerinckiaceae bacterium (assembly GCA_036758905.1). Classification (GTDB taxonomy): domain Bacteria; phylum Pseudomonadota; class Alphaproteobacteria; order Rhizobiales; family Beijerinckiaceae; genus CAIUPE01. The sequence continues at coordinate 6,458 of DAIOVR010000105.1, forward strand.
ACCCGTGGCTGTCCCGCCACGGATTCTGTAATCTCGCCAATATCGACTGCCGCTTCACCCGCCTCACGAAGGACGGTCACGGCCTCTTGGGCCTTTGCCGCGTCAACGACCACGATCATGCCAATCCCGCAATTAAAGGTGCGGAGCATTTCGTCTTGTGCAACGCCGCCCGTTTTCGCGAGCCAACTAAAGACGGGTGGCACTTTGATGGCTGAAAGCTGAATATTTGCCGAGATGCCATCGGGCAGAACGCGAGGAATATTATCGGGGAATCCGCCACCCGTGATATGCGCCATGGCCTTTATAGCGTCGGTCGCTTTAAGCGCTTGGAGCATAGGCTTCACATAGAGACGGGTTGGTTCCAACAGCGCATCCCCGAGCGTTTTGCCGGGCGCGAAAGGCGCGGCATCGGTCCATGCGAGTTTCGAGACTTCGACAATTTTGCGAACGAGCGAGAAGCCATTGGAATGCGCGCCTGAAGAGGGCAGGCCGATCAGCCTGTCGCCGGGTTTAATGCCGGATTTCGGCAAAAGATGCCCTCGTTCCGCGGCACCTACGGCAAAACCTGCAAGATCATAGTCGCCTTTGGCGTAAAGGCCGGGCATTTCGGCGGTTTCGCCGCCGATTAGCGCGCAGCCCGAAGCGATGCAGCCCTCGGCAATGCCTTTAACAATCGCCGCGCCGACATGGGGGGCGAGCTTTCCGGTCGCAAAATAATCCAGAAAGAACAACGGTTCAGCGCCTTGGACGATCAGATCATTGACGCACATCGCCACAAGATCGATCCCGATGGTGTGATGAATGCCGGTTTCAATCGCAATTTTGACCTTGGTTCCGACGCCATCATTGGCCGCAACAAGGATCGGATCTTTAAATCCGGCCGCTTTCAGGTCGAAAAGGCCACCAAATCCACCGATTTCCGCGTCCGCACCGGGGCGTCGTGTGGCCCGCACCAAGGGCTTGATCTCCTCGACCATCGCATTGCCTGCGTCGATATCCACGCCGGCATCGGCATAAGTGAGACCATTTTTAGGGCTATCGGCCATAAGTTCGCTCCAGAAACATTATTGTTCCGACTAAGCCTCACGCTTTGCGCTTGCAAGCGATAGCGTTAAGTACCACATGCAATTCTGTGGGTTTTTAGTGTCTTGAGAAGGTTTTCCCCAAATCATCCGATGTTGCCTAATATCATATCACTCCTGAGACTGCTGCTGGTGCCCGTCATTATTGGCTTTGTTGCCAATGAACAGTGGCAATTGGCGCTCTACGGCTTCGTGATTGCGGGGCTTTCGGACGCGGTCGACGGCTATATCGCCCGAAATTATAACCTTCGGACCGAACTCGGCGCCTATCTCGACCCGCTGGCCGATAAGGCTTTGCTGGTTTCGATGTTCGTGACCTTGGGTATTTTGGGCCTATTCCCGTTCTGGCTCGTGACCCTCGTCGTCACGCGCGATGTTCTCATTGTCGGCGGTATTTTGCTCGCTTGGCTTTTGGGAAGCCCGATGGCCATGCGTCCGGCCATGCTTTCAAAGCTTAATACGGTCGGTCAGATCCTATTTGTGGGAACGACTTTGAGTGTCAAAGCCTTTGAACTCGATATTCCCTCGCTGCTTCGCTTCGGTGGCATTGGCGTTGCTGCGCTCACCTTGGCATCTATGGTCATATATTTGCTTCAATGGCTTCGACATTTTCCGGATCATAAGCAATGACCGATACTCCCCGGCAATTGCCCCTTGATCTGCCGATCGAGACGCGACTTGAGGTCGAGGATTTCGTTATTTCCTCGAGCAATGAGGTTGCCTATCAATTTATGGAGAAATGGCCTGATTGGCCGGATAGGGTCCTATTGCTTACCGGGCCGGACGCCTCAGGAAAATCGCATTTGGCGGCTGTTTGGGCAGCAAAATCACGCGCTTGGATCGAGAAAGCGTCTGATATCAAGCTTGATCGGGTCCCGCATCTCGTCTCGAGCGGCGCTCTTGTTATCGAGGATTGTGATCGCAGCGCGCTAGACGAGCACGCACTGTTTCATTTGATCAATGCTGCTCGGGAGCGTGGAACCTATGTGCTGATAACGGCGCGAAGGGGACCGAATGAATGGGAACTTCAGACACAGGATTTGATTTCACGGCTTCGTCTTGCGCCAGAAGTGAAAATAGATGGGCCGGATGACGCGCTTTTGAATGCGGTTCTTTTCAAATTGTTTATTGACCGACAATTGGTGATTGATACGACGATCATCACGTTTATCCAGAGCCGGATCGAGCGCT
>DAIOVR010000106.1:0-8628 GCA_036758905.1 Beijerinckiaceae bacterium
CAAGGCCGCGCCAAAGTAGAAATTGCGCTAGCGAAGGGTAAAAACGCCGCTGATAAGCGTGAAACAGCCAAAAAACGTGATTGGGATCGCGAAAAATCGCGTATTATGCGGGATAAGGGTTAGCGCTAAGATCAGCTCGGGTCTGAATAAGTTGACTTTGAGGCTTATCGACCTATGATCCGGCTCGAAATTGGATCGATTTGACCCTGAAAGCCCGCCACGTCTTGGCCGGTCGCCGCGACTGAGAGGCGGCAATAGCACAATGAATTTTAGCGAACTTGGCCTTAGCCCTAAAGTACTCGAAGCTGTAACAGCATCCGGCTACACCCAACCTACCCCTATTCAAGAAATGGCCATTCCACGTGTGCTTGAGCGCAAGGATGTGCTTGGCATCGCCCAGACGGGAACGGGCAAAACGGCGGCTTTCACGCTTCCCATGATCACCCTTTTAGAACAAGGACGGGCCCGGGCGCGTATGCCGCGTACGCTGATCTTGGAACCCACCCGTGAGTTGGCCGCCCAAGTTGAAGAAAGCTTCACCAAATACGGCTCAGGCCAAAAGCTTAATGTTGCACTGCTGATCGGCGGTGTGTCGTTCGGCGATCAGGACATTAAAATTGCGCGCGGCGTCGATGTCCTTATCGCGACGCCCGGTCGTCTGCTCGATCATTTCGAGCGCGGCAAACTTCTGCTCACCGGCATCGAAATCCTGGTGATCGACGAAGCCGACCGCATGTTAGACATGGGATTTATCCCGGATATCGAGCGCATCTGCAAAATGGTGCCGTTTACACGGCAAACGCTGTTTTTCTCCGCCACCATGCCGCCAGAAATTCAGCGCATTACCGAAGCGTTCCTGCATAATCCCGAACGTATTGAGATCGCGCGTCAGTCCACAACGGCCGATACCATTACCCAGCTTCTCGTCGCTGCCCCCCATCACGCAGCCGAAAAGCGTGAAACGCTACGCCGTTTGATGCGCGAAGCAACAGACGTCAAAAACGGCATTATTTTCTGCAACCGGAAATCTGACGTACAAATCGTCTGGAAATCGCTCGAAAAACATGGATTTAGCGTTGCGGCCCTCCATGGTGATATGGATCAGCGGGCACGTACCGTCGCGCTCGATGGTTTCCGTGCCGGAACAACGCAATATCTCGTGGCGTCCGATGTGGCGGCACGCGGGCTTGATATTCCCGATGTCAGCCATGTCTTTAATTATGACGCGCCCCACCATGCGGAAGATTATGTCCATCGCATCGGTCGCACAGGACGGGCGGGACGGCTTGGAACGGCCTACACGATCATTACATCAGCGGATGACAAGAGCCTTGCGGCCATTGAGGCCATGATCAAACGCTCGATCCCTTGGCTCGGACCGAGTTTGGCAGATGCAAAATTTGAAGAAGCCCCTCGTCCGGAACGCGGACGCAGTGGCGGTCGTGAACGACCATCGGGCGGACATGCGCGTCGCGGTGGAAAGCCCGAACGCCACACACGCGCAGATCATTCGGAAGAGAATGCGATCCCAGCGGTTCAGGAAGCGCGCCCGCCGCGTGAAGCCCCTCCCGCCCGAGAAGAACGACCCGTTCGGCAAGATCGCCCGGCGCATCAGCCGCGTCGCCATCATCAGGAGGATGACGGCCCAACGCCTAAAGGCTTAGGCGATCATATGCCCGGCTTTTTGATGCGTTCGACGAAGCTTAAAGGATAAAGAACGGCTCAAGCCGAAGCATGCGCCGCTTCTAGATCAACCGGCGTAATCGCGACACTCTCGCCGCAACCGCAAGCCGATGTTTCATTCGGATTGTTGAACACAAATTGGCTCGCGAAACGGTCGGTCTTAAAATCCATCTCGGTGCCGATTAGAAACATCAGCGCCTTGGGGTCGATCACGACTTTGACGCCCTTTTCTTCGACGACGTCCTCGCCCGGCGCAATGCTCTCGGCATAATCAATGGTGTAGGCCATCCCCGCGCAACCACCGTTTTTTACGCCAACCTTAATGGCAGCGATCGGCTTTTCGGCGTTGGTCATAATTTCGCGGATCCGATCCGCAGCCGCATCGGTCAGCGACATAATTTTGAATTTTGGCAGTGCCATTGTCCTACTCCCCTACCAGGTTCAAGGCCCGGAAGTTGATTTCATCTCTAATGTAACACTGTTCGCGCCAATTGTAAGGGGCGTAAGGAGGAGACCGTCGGGTCATCGTCACCACATATCGAGCGCGACTTTAGCCTCATCCGACATGCGCGATTGATCCCATGGCGGATCAAATACCATCTTCACTTCAACCGCTTGAACACCGGCAACGGTACTGACGGCCGTTTCTACCCAGCCGGGCATTTCGCCTGCTACAGGGCAACCCGGTGCCGTCAGCGTCATGTCGATATCTACTTTTCGGCTATCATCAATCGCGATGCGATAAATCAGTCCCAGCTCATAAATATCCGACGGGATCTCCGGATCATAAACTGTCTTCAGGGCCGCAATGATATCATCGGTCAAACGATCAATTTCTTCGGGTGGCAACGCTGTCGTCGCACCAATCTCCGGTTTATTTGGAGTGTCTTCCAGCGGCTGGGTCACATCATTCATGCTGGAACTCCTCAAGCAAACATGGCTTCGGCCTTGCGCAGAGCGTCGACCAATAGATCAACCTCCTCGACCGTGTTGTAAAAGGCAAATGATGCACGACAGGTCGACGTAACACCGAAACGTTGCAGTAAAGGTTGCGCACAATGGGTACCTGCCCGCACAGCAACACCAGACCGATCGATAATCGTGGCCACATCATGCGCGTGCGCACCCTTCATCTCGAAGGAAACAATCGCGCCTTTGTTACGGGCCTTGCCAATGATCCGGAGCGAATTCATTTCACCCAAACGCTGCATCGCATAATCTCGAAGCACATCTTCTTGGGCCGCGATGGCCGCCCGACCGACACTGTTCATGTAATCGAGCGCTGCGCCCAAACCGATTGCCTGAACGATTGGCGGCGTGCCAGCTTCAAAACGATGCGGTGGATCGTTGTAAGTCACCGTCTCAGTCGTAACCAAATTAATCATTTCACCGCCACCGTTAAAGGGTGGCATCTTGGCCAAGAGCTCACGCTTGCCATAGGCAACACCGATACCGGTTGGCCCATAAAGCTTATGTCCTGTGAAGCAGTAAAAATCAGCATCCAATGCCCGAACATCTGTTTCGACATGAACCGATCCTTGGCATCCATCGACCATCACCAAAGCGCCATTCGCATGGGCAATGCGGATAATATCGGCAATCGGATTAATCGTTCCAAGCGCATTCGACATCTGCGTAACAGCGACAATTTTTGTCCGCGGTGTGATCAACTTCTCATACGCATCCATATCGAGATTGCCGTCATCATCACACGGAATCCATTTGATAACGGCACCATGCCGCTCGCGATGAAAATGCCACGGCACGATATTGGAGTGATGCTCCATAATAGAGAGAATAATTTCATCGCCGGGCTTTAAAACCATTTGCCCCACGCTGGCCGCGACAAGATTCATCGCCTCCGTAGCGTTACGCGTAAAAATAATCTCATCCGTTGATTCAGCATTGATAAACGCCCGCACAGTTTCACGTGCATGCTCAAAGGCTTCAGTCGCAGCATTGGCCATATAATGCAGCCCACGATGCACATTCGCGTATTCGTTCTCATACGCATAGATCATACGGTCTAGAACCGATTTAGGCTTTTGCGCCGATGCAGCATTATCGAGATACACAAGCGGTTTGCCATAAACCGTTTTGGAGAGGATCGGAAAATCCGCTCTGATCTTATGAACATCGAAGGGCGCCACAGAAGCCATACTGATTTAAATCCTTAACCGCGCGCTTTAAGCCAAGCTTCCGAAAGCGATTCAAGCCGCTCGCGCATTCCCTCATGCGCAATCATTTCGAGTGCTTCACCAACAAAGGCTTGAAGCATCAATGCCTCAGCCTCAGGCTTCGGCAAACCGCGTGCACGGAGATAAAATAGAAGGTCATCATCTAGCGCACCAACCGTTGCGCCATGGCCGCACTGAACATCATCTGCAAAAATTTCAAGTTCAGGCTTATTGTTCATGGTTGCGCCGTCAGCCAACAACACGGCCCGGCTCATCATTTTTCCGTCCGTCTTTTGGGCATGCGGGCGCACAATAATTTTGCCTTGAAACACGCCCGTCGCTTCGCCATCCAGCACGTGAGCAAAATGTTCGCGGCTTACGCATTCGGGAACCGAATGGTCAACAACCAATGTCGTATCCGCTTGTTGGCGATCCTTTAGCATCGACGCCCCCGAAATCGTTGCTGTCGCGCCTTCACCTTCGAAACGTAAAAATACCTGATGACGAGACAGCGCACCGCCTGTCACAAAGTTACCGCTCGTCAACGCACTACGAGCACCCATACGGCCGCCCAAACTCGTTAATATGGTCGCATTTTTATCCGCTAGATTAACGCGGATATGCTCCATGGAAACATCATGGCCTGCAGCAATCTCGACGACACTATTCGTCACCCCGCCGGATGAGCATTCATGGCTTTCGATCAATGTAAATGAAGCGCCATCCGCCACCTCAACGACCACGCGGCTATAGGCGGACACAGCACCGGTTGTAATAAAGCGCAAAAGAACTGGCTTATCGACAATGCCATCGACCGATAGACGCAAAGTCTGATCAACAAACGCAGCATTGAGCGCTATAATAGGATCGCCATCGGATGGAAATACCGTGTGAGTAGCCAAACCATCATCCGGTGCCTCATGGCTTATATTAATCGATAGACCTGCTAAACCAACGGCTGTATCTGACGCCACCTGCCCGTCAATGATTGTTAGAACAAACGCATCAATATCGCCGAAAACAAAATCTTTTGGCGGCACACCAACTGCCTTTGCAGGAGCTGGCGCGTCCTTCATGAGTGCCCTTATGTCCGTATAGTGATAGGCCTCAATACGGCGATGCGGCAGTCCCTTTGCGGCATAACGCGCAAAAGAATTCTGGCGAACCGCTTTGTTTCCTTCCGCTTGAGCGAGAAGCGACAATTCAGCCGAGGTTTTAAGTGGCGTGACAGTAGCCATTCTTTAATCCTCAAGCCGCTACGTCAGAGACATAGTCGGCATACCCATTGGCTTCGAGTTCCAACGCCAATTCTTTGCCACCTGTCTTTACGATGCGACCCTTCGACATCACGTGAACGGTATCAGGAACAATATAGTTCAAGAGACGTTGGTAATGGGTAATCACCAGGAAGGAGCGATCCGCCGAGCGTAAAGCATTCACACCTTCGGATACGATCTTTAACGCATCAATATCGAGGCCTGAATCGGTCTCATCAAGAATGCCGATGGAAGGCTCGAGTAGCGCCATCTGCAAAATTTCCATACGCTTTTTTTCGCCGCCGGAGAATCCTACATTCAATCCGCGGCGTAGCATCTCCTGAGGTATGCCGAGTTTCTCTGCACCCAGTTTTACACGGCGCATAAAGTCTGGTGTCTTTAACTCACCCTCACCCCGTGCACGCGACTGCGCATTCATCGCCGCCTTAAGGAATGTCATGGTAGCAACGCCTGGAATTTCTAACGGATACTGAAACGCTAAAAAGACGCCGGCAGCAGCGCGTGCATCGGCCTCCATTTCAAGAAGATTTTCGCCATCGAGTAAAATCTCCCCATCCAAAATTTCATAATCAGGCTTACCCGCAATCACATAAGAAAGCGTCGATTTTCCCGAGCCATTTGGCCCCATAATGGCAGCAACCTCACCATTGTGAATGGTAAGATCAAGGCCGTTAAGGATCTTCTTGGATCCATCTTCGATAGCAACGTGGAGATTGCGAATTTCTAACATATACCTAGCCCTACTTTGTGTATCGTGTCGCATCAGATCGGAAATAACCGATTGCGGAATTTTGTTTAACCAACGCTGCCTTCAAGGCTGATCGAGATGAGCTTTTGGGCTTCAACTGCAAATTCCATCGGCAATTGTTGCAGGACGTCTTTCACGAAACCATTGACGATCAACGCTGTTGCCTCTTCGGCAGAAAGGCCGCGTTGACGGCAATAAAACATTTGCTCTTCGGAAATCTTCGAGGTGGTTGCCTCATGTTCAAATACGGCACTCGCATTCTTGCTCTCAAGATAAGGCACCGTGTGTGCACCGCATTGCTCCCCAATCAATAGCGAGTCACAATTGGTGAAATTACGCGCATTCGTTGCCTTGCGATGGGCCGACACTTGTCCACGATAAGTGTTTTGCGACCGTCCCGCCGAGATACCCTTTGAAATAATACGGCTGGTCGTATTCTTGCCAAGATGGATCATCTTAGTGCCACTATCGACCTGTTGCATGCCATTCGAAACGGCAATCGAATAAAACTCGCCACGAGAATTATCACCCCGTAAAATACAGCTAGGATATTTCCACGTAATGGCAGAGCCTGTCTCTACTTGCGTCCAACTGATCTTCGAATTGGCGCCCCGGCAATCACCCCGTTTGGTGACGAAATTATAAATACCGCCTTTGCCATCCGCATCGCCCGGATACCAATTTTGTACAGTTGAATATTTAATCTCGGCATCATCCATTGTCACGAGCTCAACAACAGCTGCGTGCAATTGGTTTTCATCACGTTGTGGCGCTGTGCAACCTTCGAGATAGCTCACATAAGAGCCCTTCTCTGCAATGATCAATGTACGCTCGAACTGGCCTGTATTTTTCTCGTTAATCCGGAAATAGGTCGACAATTCCATAGGGCAACGCACGCCCTCTGGAATGTACACAAACGAACCATCGGTAAAAACTGCACAATTCAATGTGGCGTAATAATTATCCGTTACCGGAACGACTGAGCCGAGATATTTTCTGACCAATTCCGGATGCTCTTTGATAGCTTCTGAAATTGAGCAAAATATAACGCCCGCCTTTTTCAATTCTTCCTTAAACGTCGTAACCACCGATACGCTATCAAACACGGCATCGACGGCAACCTTCGAGGTTTGTACACCGGCTAGAATTTCCTGCTCGCGTAACGGTATACCAAGCTTCTTATAGGCATCTAGAATGGCGGGATCGACTTCATCCAAAGTCTTTGGAGCAGCATTCTTTTTCGGAGCTGCATAGTAGTAAGAATCGTTAAAATCGATTTTTGGATAGTGAACGCGCGCCCAATCAGGCTCGACCATGGTCAACCAACGCCGATACGCGTCCAGCCGCCATTCCAGCATCCAGTCAGGCTCGCCCTTCTTTGCGGAGATAAAACGTACAATATCTTCGGACAACCCTTTGGGGGCCTTATCGACCTCTAGATCGGTCGAAAATCCATATTTGTACTGGTCAACATCGAGCTCTTTAACCTGCTCGACGGTCTCTTTTACCGCTACCATTCAACTCTCCTGACATACCGGCTTCAAGGGCCTGGCGTCCAAAGTATCCAATTTATATCACGCCGCGCGGGCGTTCGTCTTCCTCTGTCTTACCATTTTCTCTAATACGGCTCTGAAACCTTGTAGATCGGCTTTGGTGCTCGTCCAACCAAAACTTACCCTGAGTGCGCAAGCGGCAATATCGTTTGAAACGCCCATGGCTTCAAGCACATGCGACTTCTTGACCTTACCCGACGAGCACGCCGAACCAGAGGATAAGGCAACCCCACCAAGGTCAAACGCCATTAAGGCGGTTTCAGCTGTTAGTCCCGGAATCGAGAACGCCAATGTATTAGGCAACCGTGCCAAGCCTGAGCCATAAACAACTGCATCAGGGGCAGCCTCGATTACGAGCGTCTCAGCGTGATCGCGAAGGTCTAGCATCGCATTAGAATTTTCCGCTAGCGACGTCAAACAAGCGCTTGCGGCCGCGCCAAATCCCGAAATACCGGCCACATTTTCGGTTCCAGCCCGAGCACCTCGCTCTTGGCCTCCCCCTCTTAACATTTTATCGGTGATCGAGATGCCACCCGAACGTAAAACTAACGCGCCAACGCCCTGTGGTCCGCCAATCTTGTGCGCCGAGAGCGCAATCATATCGGCCCCTGCCGTCATCTGATCCAGCGGCAACTTCCCGGCAATCTGAACAGCATCACAATGCAATAATCCGTCAAATCGATGCACGAGCATGGCTAATTCGGCGATCGGCTGAATGATACCCGTCTCATTATTCGCCGCCTGTACGGCAACAAGTGCTCTGCCACCCTTTTGTGCAATGTCTTGCAAAAGCAGCTCGAGATGGTCCTTCGAAACGATCCCCGACGGATCGACATTAATTCTGGAGACACAATCCGCCTTAAAGCGATGCCCTTCGAGAATGCAGACATGCTCGACGGAACTCACCACTAAATGGGTAAAGGGCTGAGGGGCACCGTCAACCAACAAGCCGGGGGTCAAAGCCAGAGAATTGGCTTCCGTTCCGCCACCGGTAAAAACCACATCTCGCGCAGAGGCTCCGCATAGGGCGGCAATCGCATCACGCGCCCCGTCCATCATGCCCCGCGCTTTGCGTCCCTCTTGATGTACCGAGGACGGATTGCCGACCTGATCAAACGCATTCAACATCGCTTCACGCGCTTCCGGACGGAGCGGCGACGTCGCATTATGATCAAGATAATGGCGCGAAA
>DAIOVR010000107.1:0-3368 GCA_036758905.1 Beijerinckiaceae bacterium
TTGTCGACGATGGCCAGTGGCGCGTCGATACGCTTGGCAAGGGCGCGGGCGCGAACAACGCCGCCGACATCCGGCGAGACGATCATTGTATTGGATGTATCGAGATGTTCTTTGATATCACGCGCCATCAGCGGTGCGGCAAACAAATTATCGGTCGGAATATCGAAAAAGCCCTGGATTTGTCCGGCGTGGAGATCAACCGTCAGAATGCGGTCGACACCCGATTGGGCAATCAGATTGGCAACCAATTTGGCCGAGATCGGTGTCCGAGGTCCGGCTTTGCGGTCCTGCCGGGCATAGCCGAAATAGGGGATGACGGCGGTAATGCGCTTGGCCGAAGCCCGGCGCAAGGCATCCGTGATAATCAGGAGTTCCATCAGATGGTCGTTGGTCGGGAACGAGGTGGATTGGATGATGAAGACATCCTGCCCGCGGACATTTTCTTGAATTTCAACGAAAATTTCCATGTCGGCGAAGCGCCGGACTTGGGCTTTGGCAAGCGGAAGGGACAAATAGGCCCCGATGGCCTCGGCGAGCGCGCGGTTTGAGTTCCCCGCGACGAGCTTGATGTCAGCTTTCATCGGGCTATTTCCTTAACTATCAATAGGCTGCGAAGGTATCGAGGCCGAACAATCATTGCCGACGATCCGGCTCATATCAGGCCAACCGCGATGTCACAATATCGCCATATGGCAAACCACATAAAACTTGAGCGAATGGCACCAACTAGCGTTGCATAAGTCCAAGATCATGGCCGTTGAGCGCCTCGGCACCCTTTTCCCCCACCAAATAGGTGCGTCCAAGGCACATCGCGGTCTCGCTTGCGGAGTCCATCAAGATCATATGGGCAAACATGACCATACCCGGCTCGATGACCCAGTCATTATTCTCGTAAAACATTGGCCAGTCCATCCAGCTGGGGGTGAATTTGGCCCCCAAGGAATAGCCACACGCATTGAGCCGATGCTCGGAAAGGCCATGGGCGTCGAGGGTTTTGGTGTGGGCCAAGAAGACTTCGCCTGCCGTTGCTCCAGGCTTAAGCGCTGCTTCACAGGCCAAAAGCGCTTCTTTGGCGGCTGCATGATAGGAAATATGGAGCGGGCGAGGTTCGCCTACGACCACGGTGCGCATCAATGCTGCATGGTAATGACGGTAGGTCCCTGCGAATTCGAGGGTGATTTGATCGTTTGCATCGAGGGCACGACGTCCCGCTTTGTAACGGCATAAGAGGGCATCACGCCCCGAGCCAATGATGAATTCATTGCCTGGGTAATCCCCGCCATTGGCAAAAATCGCATTGTGCTGGGCCGCCAAGATTGTGCCCTCATCGGCACCCGCATGAATGGCAGCGATCCCGGCTTTATCGGCGAGATCCGATAGACGGGCGGCCTCGCGGACATAGGTGATTTCGTCGGCGGATTTTACGGCGCGAAGCCGCGTTACAATGTCCGATGCGTCGATCAGCGTGCCCTGACCATCAAAGGCGCTTTCGAGGCGCTTGCCGTGAAAATGGCTTAACCCATACGCATCATATTCGACACCAAGGCGTTTTCCAGCTCCGCCCAAATCCTTGACCATCGCCACAAGGTCAATGGAGGGGTTGGCGTCTTTGCCGTCTTTCCAGATCCGGATATCTTTCAAGATCGAGGTATGCTGCGCCTGCCTTAAATCGGCGGAACGGGTGAGCAAGGCCATGGTGCCGTCTGCACCCACATAAAGGCATTGGAAAAAGCAAAAGCCGAACGTGTCATAGCCTGTCAGCCAATACATGCTTTCCTGCTGAAAAAGCAGCATGCCGTCGAGACCTTTGGCCTCCATCGCGTCAATGAGGCGGTGGCGGCGGCGGAAGAATTCGAATTCGTCAAAATGTATGGCCATGCCTTTCGATAAGAGATTCGGTTGCCCCTGTCAGCGACCCCTTTGCCGCTATCCTGTCTTATCCGACAGGTTTCAAACTTAAGCTTCCGGTTAATCTATGCCTCAGGGCGCTTGTTTCGTTTCTCCTTTTCCGAAGCGAGCGCCCGCTGGAGGGGCTTTATGCAGTTAAGAACCGTATTCATGATCGTCGCTATTTCGTTATTGGTGTCGGCTTGCACGACGTTTAGAGGCGTGAATGACATTGCTGCAGATGATGCTGGCCAAGCTTCCAAGGTTAAATTTGGTACCGTGATTGCCGAACATGCGGTGAATATCCACGCCTCGGCGGATATTGGTGTTGGCGCAGGCGCTTTACTCGGGGCGGGGGCAGGAGCGGAGATCGGTCATTCCAATGCTTCAACGCTTGAAGGAATGCTGGCTGGTGCGGTGGCCGGGGCGGTTGTCCAAAACGCGATGGAGACCGGCAACGGGATTGAGTACACGATCGCCTTTGCCGATGGCTCGACCCAAATTCTGGATCAATTGCAAGGACCGGGAGACCCCGTTTTTAAACCCGGGTCGGCGGTTATGGTTGAGTTTGGAGCAACGAAGCATAAAATTTTATCGGCGGAAGCGTTGCCGGAAACCGTAGCCCATCCGAAAGAAGTGCGCGTTGCGGGCGCGCCGAAACCGACCAGCCTCAAAGTACAATCCTGCACCAAGACCAAATCGACCGATCAGGAACGTAAAGTCTGCACGGACCAGTGAGTCAGCCGCAATACCCGCTATATTCCTCTTTTAAGTTGAGCGGGAACGTCCTAAATCCGTTTTATGGCGCGCGTTCCCACCTCCGATAATGACGATTCGGCTTCTATTCAGGATCTGCCCGAGGATATAGTCCTTGAGGTGGAGGATATTGGTGAGGAAAGCTCCGGTATTGATCTCGATTTTTCGGGCGAAGCGACGCCGCAGCGGTTAAAGGCGGGCGTTGAAGTTATTCAAAAAGCTTTGAAAACACTGCCAAATGCGCCGGGTGTTTACCGGATGATCGATGGCGCGGGCGATGTGCTTTATGTTGGCAAAGCCAAGAGCCTCAAGAAGCGGGTTTCAAATTATGCCCGTGGCGTAGGCCATACGAGCCGTATCGCTCGGATGATCGCCGAAACCGCGTCGATGGAATTTGTTACAACCGAGACCGAGACCGAAGCTCTTCTGCTTGAAGCTAATTACATCAAGCAATTGAAGCCGCGCTTTAACGTGTTGCTGCGGGATGACAAAAGCTTTCCCTATATTTTGGTGACCAGCGACCATGTGGCGCCGCAACTGACCAAGCATCGCGGGGCGCGGAACAGACAGGGGCAGTATTTTGGGCCATTCGCCAGTGTGTGGGCGGTTAATCGGACCATCACGGCTTTGCAGCGGGCCTTTTTGCTCAGGACCTGCACCGATTCCTATTATGAAAACCGGACGCGACCCTGCCTTCTGTATCAAATCAAACGGTGTGCGGGGCC
>DAIOVR010000107.1:3468-8411 GCA_036758905.1 Beijerinckiaceae bacterium
TTTTTCTTCCGTAATTTCCAGAATTGGGGCAATCGCGCTTATTTCCCGAAAGCGGATCGGACCATTGCGGCAGAGGAAGTTTTGGGACAATTCGTGGCGCAATTTTATGACGATAAGCCCGCGCCGCGCCTCGTGCTCCTTTCGCATGATGTTGAAGATATGCCGCTGTTAGGAGAAGCGCTGTCGCTTCGCGCAGAGGCTAAGGTTGAGGTGGCATCCCCAAAACGGGGCGAGAAGCGTGATCTGGTCGATCATGCGGCGAGTAATGCGAAAGAAGCTTTGTCCCGAAGGCTATCGGATACGGCATCACAAAAGCAATTGCTCACGGCGCTGGGCAATGCCTTTGGATTGCCCGCACCGCCCCGTCGCGTTGAGATTTATGATAACTCGCACATCATGGGGACGAATGCCGTTGGTGCGATGGTTGTTGCCGGTGTCATGGGATTTTCAAAGCCGCATTACCGGACCTTCAATATTCAATCGACCGATATCACGCCCGGTGACGATTTTGGCATGATGCGCGAGGTTTTGACGCGGCGCTTTTCACGGCTTCAGAAAGAAGCGCCGAGAGACATTGAGCAGCCCGATTCCGCTAAGGACGATGGCATGCCGGATTGGCCCGATCTTGTCTTGATCGACGGTGGCAAGGGGCAGCTTGAAGCGGCGAAGACCGTTGTTGAAACCCTCGGTATTGAAGGCGTTCCTTTGGTGGGGGTTGCCAAAGGGCCTGATCGCGATGCGGGCCGCGAGACGTTTTTTGTGCCCGGACGGGACCCGTTCAAGCTCGCACCTCGCGATCCGGCGCTTTATTTTATTCAAAGGCTTCGCGACGAGGCCCATCGTTTTGCCATCGGCACCCATCGGGCACGTCGAAAAAAGGATTTTACCAAGAACCCGCTAGACGAGATTGCAGGCATCGGTCCGCAACGCAAACGGGCTCTGCTGCTTCATTTTGGCACAGCCAAGGCCATTTCGCGGGCTTCTTTGGAGGATTTGATTAAGACGCCGGGCGTCAACGAGGCGACGGCCAAGGCCGTTTATGACTTTTTCCATGATGGTGGGCGCTAAACATGGTGCAGTTTTAGTGATTGGCTGTTGACGGCTGTGTTTGTCTTATGCTTCGACACTACCCATGACACAGCCATCGGGCCGAAGAAGGGTTGGACCCCTCACACTACCCAACATTCTGACCTATGGTCGGGTGGTGGCGGTGCCTGTTGTTGTTGGCTGTATGTTTTGGCCGGACGAGCCCGCCATGCGTTGGGTTGCCTTCGGCGTTTATGCAGCGGCTGCGATTACCGATTTTTTTGACGGCTATCTGGCTCGGATTTGGGAGCAGCAATCCTCGCTTGGCCGAATGCTGGATCCTATCGCCGATAAGCTGATTGTTGCCGCTTCTTTGATGATGCTTGTGGCGGACCATACGATCCATGGCTGGTCGATTTGGGCGGCTATCGTGATTTTGAGCCGCGAGATTTTGGTGTCTGGCTTGCGTGAATTTTTGGCCGAGCTTCGAGTGAGTGTTCCGGTGTCGACCATTGCGAAATGGAAGACGACGCTGCAGCTCTTTGCTGTTGGATTTCTGATTGCGGGTAATGCCGGTGAAGTTGTTTTGCCGGGCAATGTTATGATTGGTATCGTGCTGCTTTGGGTCGCGGCCTTGCTGACGCTCTATACGGGCTATGATTATTTCAGAGCCGGCATCCGCCACGTGGTCGAGCTCGATGACTGAGATCAAGCTCATCTATTTTGCTTGGGTACGCGAACGAATTGGCTTGGCAGAAGAACGGGTTGACGTTCCCGTGTCCGTTACAACGGTGGCCGAATTGGCCGCTTGGCTGCAACTGCGCGGCGAAGAATATGCCTATGCTTTTGAAAATCCGGCGATTGTGCGCGCGGCGATTGATCGAAAACATGTAAAGCCGGATGCATTGATTGCAGGTGCCAAAGAGATTGCTTTTTTCCCTCCTATGACAGGGGGATAGATAAGCGATGGAACCTCGAATTGTTTTTCGTGTTCAAGCTGAGCCGTTTGATGCCGCTCAAGAGATTGATGCTTTAGCAGGCCTTGGCGAGGATGTTGGCGCGGTGACAAGTTTTACAGGCTATTGCCGGAGCGAAGGCGGGCGTCTGTTGGCGCTGGAGCTCGAACATTATCCCGGAATGGCGGAAGAAGAGATTGGTCGTGTGGTGCAAGAGGCCGTCACACGTTGGCCATTAAATGGCCTTACCGTCATCCATCGATTCGGCATGATGCGGCCGGGTGACGGGATTGTGTTGGTTGCAACGGCTTCATCCCATAGGCTGGCCGCGTTTGAAGCGGCGGAGTTTTTGATGGATTATCTCAAGACCCGTGCGCCGTTCTGGAAGAAAGAGCATCGGGCGGATGGCAGCAGCGGCGAATGGGTTGAGGCCAAAGAACTTGACGATAAGGCCGCTTCGCGTTGGCAAAGCCGAAGCTGACCCCTTTTTCTTGACGCCCTGACTGCCCATATAGAGGTCGATCATTTACGATCAGAGGATATGCTGATGCGCTTGAAGCTTTTATTTCGTCCTGTTCTCGCCCTTCTTTTTATGGGGTTGATGGTCCTTGCATCAATTTCGACAGCGGATGCGCGGATTGGCTCTGGCACGTCGAGCGGTAGTCGCGGCAGCTTCACCTATTCGCCACCGCCTTCAACGCCGACGGCCCCTTATGCGGTGCAGCCGATGCAGCGGTCCTTTACGCCTCAAGCTCCATCCCCCAGCTACGCGCCATCTTATGGTCAACCGGCCTATGGTGGCGGTGGATTGTTCGGCGGTGCCGGTGGGTTTGGAACGGGACTTTTAGGTGGTTTACTCGGCGCGGGGCTCGTCGGCATGATGTTCGGCCACGGCTTTATGGGCGGGATTGGCGGCGGCATGTCCTTTTTCGGATTGCTGTTTCAGATTGTTCTCCTCTATTTCGTCGTCAAATTTGTGCTTGGGATTTTCATGCGCCGCACGGCGCCTGCGGGATTTGCCCCCGATATGGGCGCTTCGTCCGGACCAAGTGTCGTGCCGCCGTCTCGTCCATCCATTCGCCAAGTTAATATTGGACCCGATGACTTCGCCGCTTTCGAGCAACGCCTTTATGCGTCGCAGGAAGCCTATAGCCGTGAAGACCTTGAAGGGCTGCGCCGTTTAGCAACCCCTGAAATGGTCGCTTATTTTGCCGAAGATTTGGCCCGCAATGCCGGACATGGGACGGTTAACCGTGTGTCTCAGGTCAAGCTTTTGCAGGGCGATTTGTCAGAAGCTTGGGGCGAGGGCGCCGTTGATTATGCAACGGTGGCGATGCGCTTTTCGTTGATTGATGCGACCTATGAGCGGGGCACCGACCGGGTTGTGTCGGGCGATCCTATGCATCCGCAACAGGTAACCGAGATTTGGACCTTCCGCCGCGATGGCAGCGGACCATGGATGATTTCGGCCATTCAGCAAACGGGCTGAGCGTTTGGTAGGCCATTAACGAAAATAAAACCATAACGCGGCATGATCGCGTTATGGTTCATCATCACATTCAACGCGGCATTGTTCTTGCGGCATTATTGGTCCTTGTCGGTTGCGGCATGCGCTTTGACTCGCGCGCACCGTGGCGGGACGAGGTTGAGGCGAAGTGCCTCTCTTCCGGTGCTGTTAAAATGTCCGCCTATGTCGAGCCGATGAACCGGATTGATGGGCCGGGCGCATGCGGCATGCAGCAACCCCTACGGGTCAGCGCTTTTGCCAATGGTACGATAGGGCTTACGAGCCGTGCGACGATGTCATGTTCGGCGGTTTCGAGCGTTAATCGCTGGATTACGGAAGTCGTCGAGCCTGCGGCTGTTTTATATTATCACCAACATGTGACAGCGATGACGGTGGGTTCTTACTCCTGCCGCAATCAAGACAGCAAATGGATTGCCAATATTTCCGAACACGCATTTGGTAATGCTGTCGATGTGATGGGCTTCAAATTTTCCGATGGCCGAAGCATGAGCGTCGTTAATGGCTGGAAGGGTGATGCGCGGGATCAGGCTTTTTTACGTGAAATAGCGATGGATGCTTGTGATTATTTCACGACTGTTTTGGCACCCGGCTCGGACTCCTATCACGCCAACCATATTCACGTGGACTTATCGCGGCATGACTCGGCTTGGCAACGCCATGTGTGCCAGCCGAAATTACAGATCGCCCGCCGTATTCCGGCGCGCGCCGATGCCAGTAAAATTGCTGGTTTGAATTATACTCCACCAAGCGGTGGGGATGCTGTTGTCCAAGTGGCTTCCGCTGAATCTATGATCGGTGTTCCAGCGCCCGCTGCCGCACCATTACCACCGATGCGCCCGATCGATCCGAAGACTTTGGCCCTCTTGCCACCAGAGCCGGATGATACGGATGATGGTGATTTTAAGGGCGTTTATTGAGCCTGTTTTCAGACAGCGTCAGCGCTTCTCTTTAGGCCCATATCCACCGCCTGTCGGCGTAATGACGGTGATGGTTTCTCCTGCTTTCAGCGCTGTTTGATCAGCACCTTTTAGAATGTCGACAGAGCCATCCAAACGCTTGACGAATGTTTGGCCTAATTCGCCCGCTTCGCCACCTTCAAGGCCAAATGGTTTGATGCGTCGATGACCCGATAGAATGGCGCATTCCATATCTTCGAGAAAGCGGATCGTGCGGCTTGTGCCATCGCCTGAATTCCACTGGCCCTTGCCGCCTGAATCTTTGCGGATATGAAAATCTTCGAGCAAGACTGGATAGCGATTTTCCAAGATCTCGGGATCGGTGAGGCGCGAATTTGTCATATGGACATGAACGCCGGGCGAGCCGTCAAAGCCGGGGCCTGCAGAGGAACCGGAGCAGATCGTTTCATAATATTGATAACGCGCATTGCCGAAGGTGAGATTGTTCATCGTGCCTTGCGCTGCAGCCATTGCACC
>DAIOVR010000108.1:0-8410 GCA_036758905.1 Beijerinckiaceae bacterium
CTCGAAGAAGTGTATGAAGATCAGCTACTCTGTGCAGATCTTGTGATAATCAACAAGGCAGATCTGATAGATAAAGCCAGTGCTTCCGATATATCGAAACATATAAGTTCGACGGTTCCGCGCGCGGTCCGGATCATCGAAGCGAGCGAAGGCAAAGTCGCCCCTGAAATTTTACTCGGACTGTCGGCCTCGGCCGAAGACGATCTGATCAATCGACCCTCGCACCACGATGCCGAGGAAGGTCACGACCATGACGACTTCGACAGCTTCGCCCTGCCTGTTCCAACCATCAAGGATATTCCGGCCTTTCTGTCACGCCTCGAAGCGATGGCCGCCGAGCACGACGTGCTTCGGATCAAGGGCTTCCTTGATGTGGCTGATAAGCCAATGCGGCTTTTGGTGCAGGGCGTCGGTACCCGCTTCCGCCACCATTTCGACACGGTATGGCCCAAAGATGCCGAGCGTTATGGGCATCTCGTCTTTATTGGAGAAAAGGGTCTTAACCGCGCAGCCTTAGAAGCTGACCTCGCACGTCCCCATTGATGAGGTCTCATTAATCCGTCATGCATCTTCTTCGCGCCGAGACCGTTACGCTCGATCAGTCGGCTGAGGCCGTCGATCTCGGCCTGTCGCCCGCGGATATTCTGTTTCTCTCCTTCACCGACAGTGACCTCGCTGGACTCGTAACGGCGTGGCGCAATGGTAAGGACCATTATCCAAGTTTGCGGGCGGCAAACCTCAACCAGTTGAAGCATCCTTACTCGGTTGATCTGATCGTTGAAAAGCTACTACCGAATGTGAAATTCGTTTTCGTTCGGCTGTTAGGCGGCAAAGATTACTGGTCTTACGGGGTTGAAGAATTAAGCCGTGCTTCGAAGATCTTAGGCTTTCACCTTGCAATAGTTCCCGGCGATTATCAGGCTGATCCGCGTCTTGACACGGCATCTTCGCTACGGCCTGATTTTTTAAAAACCTTATGGCAGTTTTTCCATGAAGGTGGCCGTGAAAATCTTACCCATTGCCTAGACTGGATCGCAGCTCATTTAGGCTATGATCGGCCAATATCAGAACCATCGCCGATTAAGGCCGTCATGTATTATCACGATGCATCACGGGCTGCATCTGACCAGTCTCCGCGGGCTCTCATTGTCGCCTATCGCTCGGTAATGATTGCAGAAGATACTGCACCTTTGATTGCGCTTGCCGATGCTCTCGCCGAACGCGGCTTTGCCGTTGATTGCCTGTGCGTCTCGAGCCTGAAAGATCCACAAGCTATCACCGAAATGGCTGGCTTTATTGATCAATCTAAACCTTCGATCATTCTAAACACGACAGCATTTTCGGCAAAACTCGATGATGGCACAACGGTGCTTGATCGGGCCAAAGTTCCTGTCTTGCAAGCTATACTCGCGACAACCCAACAAGAACCATGGGCAGCTTCAACGCGAGGATTATCGGCAACCGATATTGCGATGAATGTCGTTCTTCCAGAGCTTGACGGGAGAATAGTAACCCGCGCGATTTCGTTTAAGGCTGAAGCAGAACGTAGCGATGACATTCAATTCACGCGCATCGTTCATAAGCCGATGGCCGATCGGATTTCCTTTGTGGCCGATCTTGCGCGGAATTGGGTTGGGCTTCAGAAAAAATCAACGACCGACAGAAAGCTCGCCTGCGTTCTTGCCGACTACCCGCATAAAAGTGGCCGCGCAGGTTATGCGGTTGGGCTTGATACACCGGAAAGCATCATAGCCCTTACGAAAGACCTTCAGGCGGCGGGCTATTCCGTTTCAGATATTCCTGACGCAGCCACGCTGATGTCCGAATTAACAATCGGCGCATTCACGGCAAGCCTATCGGTCCAAGCGTATGAAGTATTTTTTAAGACTCTTCCCTCAGCCTTCCGTGAAAGCGTTTTGGCGAGTTGGGGAGAGATCGACAAAGATCCGATGATAAAAGATGGAGCCTTCGGGTTTCGCGTCATCGAGACAGGTAATCTCATCATTGCGCTGCAGCCGTCGCGCGGAAGCAGTATGGATATCAAAGCGGAATATCATGATGCAACCCGTCCGCCTTCGCATGCCTATATCGCGTTTTATCTCTGGCTAACGCGATCTAGAAATCCCGATGCTATGATCCACTTCGGGACGCATGGAACACTCGAATGGTTACCCGGCAAATCTGTCGCCTTGGCCAATGATTGCGCGCCTGAAATTTTGATCGGCGCGTTGCCCGTGATCTATCCCTTCATCGTCAATAATCCGGGTGAAGCAGCTCAAGCCAAACGTCGCCTTGCGGCCGTTACGATTGGCCATTTGACGCCGCCTTTAACGGAAGCGGGTTCACATGGCGCCGCCATCGAAATTGAAGGTCTTCTGGACGAATATTCAAGCGCACAATCGCTTGATCCGCGACGCGCCACAATGCTCGCAGAGCTTATCGTAAGCCGCGCCCGTGAAACGGGATTGATGAACGATGCGGGATTAAAAGATGATCTCGATACAAATTCTCTTCTGAGCGAACTCGATGCGTGGTTGTGTGATTTAAAAGAAATGCGCATTGCCGACGGTCTTCATATTTTTGGCCGCGCCGCTTCTCTTGAAGCGACCGAAGAAACCATCCGAGCCATGGACGATATTTCGGATCCGCAGGATGCACTAACGCGCCTCAGCGCTAGCCCAAATGCCGAGCGGGATGGGTTATTAGCAGCGCTTGATGGTCGGTTTATCGCGGCAGGACCCGCGGGTGCGCCCTCGCGCGGGCGCGTTGATGTTCTGCCAACGGGACGCAATCTTTACACGATTGATCCACGCAGCGTTCCTACCCGCACGGCGTGGGAAATCGGCAAGCGAACCGCAGACGAAGTCGTAGCCCGTTATGCGCAAGACCATGGCGATTGGCCAAAATCGGTTGTGATCGACCTATGGGGTTCGGCCACCATGCGAACCGGTGGTGATGATCTAGCCCAAGCGCTTGCGCTCTTAGGCGTAAGGCCCGTTTGGGAAGCGTCGAGCTCGCGTGTAACCGGATTTGAAATTCTACCGCCTGCCAGTTTCGGTCGTCCGCGTATTGATGTGACCTTGCGCATCTCCGGACTTTTCAGAGATGTGTTTCCCTCACAAATCGCTTTGTTCGATGAAGCCGTTCAATCGATCTCGCAGCTTGACGAGACAGCCGAAGAAAACCCTCTGGCGGCAAAGCGTCGTCAAAATAGCGTTGACCCTTTGCGCATTTTTGGTTCTGCGCCTGGCACGTATGGTTTAGGCTTAGGTGAGCAGATTGCACGTGGCCAGTGGCAAGAACAGGCTGAGTTAGGCGAGGCCTATCTTACCTCTTCTTCATATGCCTATCGTTCCGCAAACGAGGGCGTTGCGGCACCGTCTGAATTTCGCGCGCAAATCGCCTCGGCTGATGCGTTTGTTCATGTGCAGGATATGGCGGAACAAGATATTCTCGATTCCGATGCATTTGCCGAACATGAAGGCGGTTTTGCCGCCGCTGCCAAAAGCTTAGGCGCAACGCCAACGCTCTATCATGTGGATGCGACAAAGGGCGGAAAACCGGCCAAAGTTCGAACGGTGAAAGAAGAAGTTGCGCGCGTTTTGAATGGACGCGCGACCAATCCGCGTTGGATTAAGGGACAAATGCGTCACGGTTGGCGCGGGGCAACAGAAATCGCGGAGACGGTACAAAATCTCTATGCCTATGCCTCGTTAACCGATGCCGTTGAAAGCCGTCATTTCGACGGGATGTTCGATGCGACGCTTGGCAATGACGAGGTGAGTGCGTTTTTAAAAGAAGCTAATCCTTCGGCAGCCCAATCGATCGCCGATACGTTCCTTGAGGCCGAGAAGCGTGGCTTTTGGACGTCCAGACGGAATTCAACGCGAAGTGCGCTAGAGGCTTTTATCAACGAGGCCGCCGAATGACCGTTGAAGCGCTCGTGAAAGGATGGTGCCCCGGTGCCTTGCGCCCGATGGAAAGCGGCGATGGGCTCTTGGTGCGTATCCGTATTACAGCCGGCATTTTGAAGGCCGAGCACGCGCATGTGATTGCAAAATCTGCGATGCAATATGGCAATGGGCTTATCGATTTGTCAGGCCGCGCGAATCTGCAAATACGCGGCGTGAGTGGAAGCCAATGGCCGCATTTAATCGCTGATCTCTCCCACCATGGCTTATTGGATGATGATGCGGAAGCCGAAGCTGTTCGCAATGTTGTTGCCTCCCCGCTAGCCGGGCTTGATCCCTCCGCTATGCTCGATATTCGTCCGCTCGTGAAAGCGTTGGAAAACCGTCTCGTCTCTGACCGGACGCTTCATGCATTGCCCGGTAAATTCGGCTTTTTGGTTGATGATGGCGGAGAATTTTCGTTAAGTGATCAGAACGCCGATATTGCTTTTAAAGCGTTACAGGAAAATGGCACGATCTATTTTGTTGTGCGTATCGGTCAAGACGATACCGCAGGAATAATTGCCATTGATAGCGCGTGTGATACCGCCGCTGCACTGGCGCATGCTTTCATCGATGCATCTCGTGCGTCCGTCAAACCGTATAAGAGAATGGTCAATTGGCTTGCGGATTGGGGTGCCGATCGAATTCTAAAATCGGTTGGCATAGATACAATTTCGGTCCGGCCACGGCCCTCAACTGGCCTTTCACCTTTCGGCTTTCATGCGCTTGGTGAAAGCGGCTTTCTTGGTCTCGGCGCACCGTTTGGGCGTTGGAGCGCGAATGGTTTGGCGGCCTTGGCCGATACCGCTATGGCGGAAGGCTCCGGCGAACTAAGGCTCACGCCTTGGCGCGCCATTCTCATTCCCGGACTTCGTCAAACGAAAGCGGAAACACTAATCGCCAAACTCGGTGAAGGGTTTATTTCTCGAACCGATGATCCAAGGCTTCAAATCATAGCTTGCGCCGGAAGGCCCTCTTGCCGCAATGCGACGGTTAACACGCACCAAGACGCTTTAGGGTTTGCAACGCTTCAAAACCTGATGAAAAAGTCCGGAACACGGCTGCATGTGTCGGGTTGCGAGAAGGGATGCGCCCGCCCTGCCGCTACAGAGGCCGTTCTGGTGGGAAAAAATGGGTTATACGACCTCGTTCTGAACGGCAAAGCCTCTGACAGTCCGACAATGACCGGTCTTGATGAAGCGATGGTCCGTCGGACCCTTGAGGATTTGTGGGCAGGAGAAGCCAAGTGAATTCGCGCTACGACTATATCCGCGATGGCGCGGCCATTTACGACAAGAGCTTCGCCATGATCCGCGCCGAGAGCGATCTCGCGCGGTTTACGCCGGAAGAAGAAAAAGTGGCTGTGCGGGTTATTCATTCCTGCGGAATTGTTGAAGCTGCTGCCGATATCCTGTTTGCGCCCGGCGCCGCCAAACGCGGGCGCGAAGCCCTATTGGCTGGAGCGCCAATTCTATGCGACGCCAAAATGGTGGCGAATGGCATCACCAAAGCACGTCTGCCTGCCCATAATGAGATTATCTGCACGTTGGACGATCCGCGCGTGCCGGAGCTTGCCAAACAGCTCGGGACGACCCGCACGGCCGCCGCGATGGAACTTTGGCGTCCCTATCTCGCGGGCTCCGTGATTGCCATTGGCAATGCGCCGACCGCGCTTTATCGGTTATTGGAAATGCTGGATGAGGGCGCGCCCCTGCCCGCCTGCGTGGTCGGAATGCCTGTCGGCTTTGTTGGTGCTGCAGAATCGAAGGATGCGCTGATGGAAGATAACCGCGTGCCTTGGATTATCGTCAAAGGCCGAAAAGGCGGCAGCGCCATGACGGTGGGTGCCGTGAATGCGCTGGCGAGTGACAAGGAATGAGTATGTCGCAAACCAAAGGCAGGCTTTACGGGGTTGGGCTCGGCCCCGGCGACCCGGACCTTGTGACGCTCAAATCCGTCAAAGCCTTGCAAGCGTCATCGGTTGTCGCGTGGTTCGCCAAACGCGGGAAAAAAGGCCATGCCCGTACGATTGCCGAAGGATTGATTCCAGACGGAGCGATTGAATTGCCCTTGGTCTATCCGGTCACCACTGAAATTCCGCATACCGATCCGGATTATAACCGCCAGCTTGCAGCCTTTTATGAGGAAGCATCGCAGCACTTGGCTGAGCACCTTGAAGCCGGCCGCAATGTCGCTTTGCTGTGCGAGGGCGACCCGCTGTTCTATGGCTCCTTCATGCACCCCTTTATGCGTCTGAAAGACCGGTATGATGTAACAATCTGCCCCGGTGTGACGGGTATGTCCGGTTGCTGGACGGCGAATGGCGTCCCCATGACATGGGGGGATGATGTGCTTATGGTCCTTCCCGGTACCTTGCCGCGCGAGGACTTGGCCACACGCCTCGAAATGGCCGACGCTGTCGTTATTATGAAGCTCGGAAAAAACTTTCAAAAAGTACGCGATGTCATTGAAGAGAAAGGCTTATTAATCCGTTCTTTCTATGTCGAACGCGGCACGATGCAAGGCGAAATCGTCATGCCGCTGGCGGAGAAAACCGACGGCCAAGCGCCCTATTTCTCGATGATCATCATCCCCGGCGAAGGACGGCGGCCAGAATGAGCGCGGGTAAAATCCTCATTGTTGGGTTAGGTCCCGGCCCGGACAAATGGTTAACACCCGAAGCCTCGGCGGCGCTCGCGGTTGCGAGCGATGTGATCGGCTATATCCCCTATGTCGACCGCCTTCCCGCCCGTGCGGGGCAGACGAAACACGCGACCGACAACCGCGTCGAGATTGATCGCGCCCGTCATGCGCTGGACCTCGCCCAGCAAGGCCGTGTCGTCGCCGTTGTCTCGGGCGGGGATCCGGGTGTGTTTGCGATGGCGGCGGCCGTTTTCGAGGCGGTAGATGCGGGTAGCGATGCGGATAAAGCGACTGATATTCAGGTGCTGCCCGGTATCAGCGCGATGCAGGCAGCAGCCGCTCGGCTCGGAGCACCTTTGGGCCATGATTTTTGTGCGATCTCGCTGTCGGATAATCTTAAGCCTTGGGATGTGATTATTCGTAGGCTCACCGCCGCCACCGAAGGTGATTTTGTGATCGCGCTCTATAACCCCGCTTCAAAGGCGAGACCGCAACCGATTCATGATGCTTTCACACTGCTGCGATCGCTGAAAAAATCTTCGACGCCCGTAGCCTTTGCTCGCGCTGTCGGCAGGCCTGATGAGCGGGTTGTTTTAACCACCTTGGGCGAGGCTGATCCGGCAGTGGCCGATATGTCGACGCTCGTTATGATCGGCTCAAGCGAGACGCGCTTTATCGAGCGTGACGGTAAAGAGCCTTGGCTGTACACGCCCCGCCATTACGGGGCGATGCCATGAGTGTCGATAAAGGCCATCACATCGTCGAGATCATAGACAATTCGACTGTCAGGCATGATCGGCCGATCAATCATGATCACCGGCAAGCCAAGATCACGTGCGGCAGCGAGTTTGGCATCGGTCGCGCTGCCACCGCTGTTCTTGGTGACAATGATTTCCACACGATGAGCCTTCATCAGTTCGCGCTCGGCGGTACTATCGAACGGGCCTCGGGCCAAAATCAGGTCGAGCTTCGGCGGACGATCAGCCAAATCCGGCGCGTCGATGCTCCGCATCAGATAATGGTGCTGCGGCGCGCGTCGAAAGGCTGGCAAGGACAAACGTCCCACGGTCAAAAATACGTTGCGCGGCGCTTCACCCAAGGCATCCACGGCGGCTTCAGTATCGGCAACATTGATCCAGTGATCACCGTCACCCGCTTGCCAAGCGGGACGGGTAAAGACCAAACGCGGCACACCGAGTGTCTCGCACGCTTGAGCCGCATTGCGCGTCATTTGTGCCGCGAAGGGATGGGTGGCATCAATTACCGCCGCAACGGCATTGTCCTTGAGATAGGCCACCAACCCTTCAACCCCGCCAAAGCCACCGATCCGGTGAGCGATGGGCGGCAGAACGGGGTGACCCGTGCGACCCGCCAAGGACAGTACCGCATCAATCTCCGGACGCGCCGACAAAGCGCGCGCCAAAGCCATCGCCTCGCTGGTACCGCCCAAAATCAAAATGCGTTTGCCATTCATTGCTCAACACCTCAGCGGGAGATCGCTCAATGAGCGCGCCCTGGCTCACCCTTATCGGCATTGGTGAAAATGGTCGAGACGGTTTATCCGCTCAAGCCAACCGCTTGATCGATAAAGCAAGCTTCATCATTGGTGGCCAACGTCATCTCGCGCTGATTGGAAAAACCGATTCAGAAACAATGGTTTGGCCGCAACCCTTCGAGCAAGGCATTGAAGCCATTTTAGCCCGACGCGGTCATGAGACGCTGGTGCTCGCCTCTGGCGATCCATATTTTTATGGTGTCGGTGCAACGCTTGCCAAATTGATCCCAGCGGAAGAAATCGAGACCCTTCCGGCACC
>DAIOVR010000109.1:0-8326 GCA_036758905.1 Beijerinckiaceae bacterium
AGTCTGTAAGCCAAAAAGGAAAGCCTATGGCCACTGTATCCGGTGCACACGCTCATGCTGAGCCTCGCCCGATGACAAGTGCCGAGAAGAAAGTGATTTTTGCTTCTTCTCTCGGTACCGTCTTCGAATGGTATGATTTTTATCTTTATGGTTCGCTCGCGGCGATTATCGGCGCGCAATTCTTCAACGTCGCAGGTGCCGATGGCAAGCCGATGTTTGATGAAGCGACCCGCAACATCTTCTCGCTTCTGGCCTTTGCTGCAGGCTTCATTGTGCGCCCCTTCGGCGCGCTTGTGTTCGGTCGTATCGGCGATCTCGTCGGCCGTAAATATACCTTCCTTGTGACCATCCTGATCATGGGTCTTTCGACCTTCGTTGTTGCCTTATTGCCAAGCTCGACCAGCATCGGCATTGCAGCTCCAATTATCCTGATCGGCCTTCGTCTTTTGCAAGGCTTGGCGCTTGGCGGTGAATATGGTGGTGCTGCAACCTATGTGGCCGAACATGCCCCGCATGGTCGTCGTGGGTTCTACACCTCGTGGATCCAGACAACGGCCACGCTCGGCCTGTTCTTGTCCCTCATTGTCATTCTCGCAACCCGCACGATTATCGGCGAAGCTGAATTTGCGGCTTGGGGCTGGCGCGTGCCTTTCGGCGTTTCGATTGCATTGCTTGGCGTTTCCGTCTGGATTCGTTTGCAGCTCAGTGAATCGCCTGCCTTCCAGAAGATGAAAGACGAAGGCAAGCATTCGAAGGCACCTCTGACGGAAGCCTTCGGTCAGTGGAAGAATGCCAAGATTGCCATTCTTGCACTTTTCGGGCTCGTTATGGGCCAAGGCGTCGTTTGGTACACGGGGCAGTTCTACGCCTTGTTCTTCTTGCAATCGATCCTCAAGATCGACGGATATACGGCTAACCTTCTCATCGCCTATTCGCTGGCGATTGGTACCGTTGGCTTTATCATCTTCGGTGCGCTTTCGGACAAGATTGGCCGCAAGCCAATCATCTTGGCCGGCTGCTTACTGGCTGCCTTGACCTATTTCCCGCTCTTTGGCGCTTTGACCAAGAACGCCAACCCAACGCTCGCTAATGCGCTTGATACCGTTAAGGTTCAGGTTGTTGCCGATGCTGCGGATTGCGGTGACTTGTTCAACCCAATAGGCACACGGAAATTCACCTCGTCTTGCGACTTGGCCCGTGATGCTCTGTCGAAGGGCGCTATTCGCTATACGTCAAACTTGACGGCAGCGGCTGGTGAAAAGGCCAAGGTTGTTGTCAACGACAAAGAAATTGCCGTTTTCAAAGATGGCAAGCTTGATGCTGACTTCGGCAAGAACTTAACGGCTGCAGCCGTTGCTGCCGGTTATCCTAAGGCGGACGATGCAGGCAAGGTAAAGATCACAGGTGTGTTCGATATCTTCAAGTCACAAACGCTGACAATCATCGGCATTCTCACCATCCTCGTTGTCTATGTGACGATGGTGTACGGCCCGATTGCTGCGGCGCTTGTCGAATTGTTCCCGACGCGTATCCGTTACACCTCCATGTCGCTTCCCTACCACATCGGCAATGGCTGGTTTGGTGGTCTATTGCCAGCAACCGCATTCGCTCTCGTGGCGCAGACGGGTGATATTTACTATGGGCTTTGGTACCCAATCGGCTTTGCGCTGATTACCTTTGTCGTTGGCCTTATCTTCATTCCAGAAACAAAAGACCGCGACATCTATGCGCATGACTAAGCTCGCGCTTGGTTAAACCAATGAAAAGGCCCCGCTCACGCGGGGCCTTTTTTATTTTTTAACACGCCGTCAAAAGATCAATTGCAAACGGTCCGTGGCCGAACATCCCAGCCCCAACCGGGGATCCAGACGCGCTCTCTTATGACATAGCAATCATCAGGCGGCGGAGCCCAGCCGTAATGGGGATGATGATGCCAATGGCCGTAGCCATATCCATAGCCCGCGTCCTGGTTATAGCCGTAAGAACCGCCATATCCTCCATGGTTCTGATTGGAGATCGCTGCGCCAAGCGCTAAGCCGCCAATAATACCAACGGCAGCCGCAGCGCCTGGATCCCATCCTCCGCGAGCAGCAGCGGGTTGCGAAACCGCCAGCGACAAGGAAGCGACGGCCGCCAGCGACAGCGCTGCATGACGGATTAGCGAGCGGCTTTTAAAACGCGATAAAGTGAACGACATTAGACCCTCCTAGGGAATTTCGGCCTGACGACTCATTCAGGATTTGACCGATATTCTCGCCAATGGCGTGAATAGCCCATGAACCGATTGCGGCGAAAATGGGACAGATAAAACGGGAGACTTGCCTTGAATCGCGGCAAAGGGTATCCACTCCCCGCGTATCACATGCCCTGATGCCGGTTTAGCTCAGCTGGTAGAGCAACGGTTTTGTAAACCGTAGGTCACCTGTTCGATTCAGGTAACCGGCACCATTCTCCCCAAACTGGGGCACGGGATACGGCAATTCACTATAAGTAACCGACCGAAAATGCCTGAACTCTAGCATTCAGCTAGATTTGCACGATGAATCTTGTGCAATCCGATGCGGCCCCCGCGACATATCGCCTCTATGATTTTGCCTTCCGCGCCATTCGAGCGGCGCGGATTGACCGAGCGTTTGATTGGGTAGGCGGAGCGCGAGGCGTGATATTTGCGTTACACCGCGTGCGTCCCTATCAAGAAACCGCCTTTCAACCCAATCTTGGGTTGGAAATAACGCCAGATTTTCTGGACGCTGCCATCACCCATACGAAATCCCGCGGTTTTACCTTTGTCACTATGGACGAGGCTTTAAGACGGCTGAATACCAAAAATAGCGGCAATTTTGCGGTTATGACGTTGGACGATGGTTACAACGATACCGTAGAGCATGCGGTACCCATTTTTGAAAAACATAGCATACCTGCAACCGTTTACGTGGCATCTGGGTTTGCTGATCGATTATCGCCGCTATGGTGGCTAACCCTCGAAGAAGCCATCAAACACTCTCCATCCATCATTTTCCCTGACCCCGATGGACCCATCGGCTTTGCGACCGATACCGTTTGCAAAAAGCGGGCAGCATTTCGCCATATGCATGATCGAATTTTAGAAATGGCGCCCGACACTGTTAAATCAATAATGGTAGAACTCGCCAATCAAGCCGATATTGATGTCGTAAATCTCTGCGATGTGACCTGCCTCGATTGGCCTGATATCATCACGCTTGCCCGCCATCCCTTAATCACGATTGGTGCTCATACCGTTAGTCATCCGGTCTTAGCCAGATGCAATCCACCTGAGGCAATGGTGGAGATGGCGCGGTCTCGCGCAGCCATCGAAGACCGGACCGATAGACCGGTTAGGCATTTTTCTTATCCTAACGGCGGACAGGGCCATGCAGGCCCACGCGAGTTCTCTATGGCCAAAGCATTAGGCTTTGCGTCGGCAACAACAACGCGCCCTGGGCTTATTTATCAAGCGCATGACCAATGGCCAACAGCCCTTCCGCGCGTATCGCTTAACGGATTTTTCCAAAGCATAGAGCGGCTCGATACGATGTTATCGGGCGCTCCCTTTGTGTTGCGCAATTTAGGCTCCAAACTCAACATATCTTAGGCGGAATTATCGATGTTAAGTTTAGACATTGCCTTACCTTCAGACGAGGCTGCATCAAACTCTAAAGCCCTCGATGACCCAAGCGTGAAAAAACATCACCATGCTTGGCGCATCGCCCCTGATTTTCCTTATGACCCGCATCAGCCGCCTGAACGACGCCATACCGGACCGACAAAGAAATTTAACGATATTTCTCTTATTGACCATGTCAGATCCCATGCGGACCGTGAGGGTGATCGTATTGCCATTGACGATGGTCAAGCAACCATCAGCTACAAAGACCTGTTGCAACGCGCTATATCTTTAAGCAGTATCATACGCTCCCAAACAAAGGATGGTGAAGCCGTAGGCGTGGCGCTCAAAAATTCTATTGCGCTTCATATTGCCATCCTCGGATGTATCGCGGCCCAACGGCCTTACATCGCGATGGACATGCATAGTCCAAATGAGCGAAACAGGACCATTCTCAAGAAATCAGAACTTCGAACCATCATTAGTAATAAAATAGCTCAACTTGACGGATTGCACCTTACGGACAGCCACAGCGTAATTAATGTCGAAGATACGATGCATACGCAGCTTGAGACCGAAGCTTTGCGATATCGGAAAATTACAAACACAGAAAAACCAGCTATCATCTTATATACGTCAGGAAGCACAGGAGAACCGAAAGGGATCGTTAATTCTGAAAAGGCTGTTTTGGAAAGGGTGAGACAATATATCCATTCCGTGGGCTTTACGCGCGATGATGTCTTTCTGCCGTTGAGCTCGGCTTGTACGATTGCTGGAACACGAGAATGTTTTACAGCCTTGGCAGTTGGTGCCAAATTGGTCCTCGCAAGTCCTGACGAAAATGGACTCCATGGTATTCGCTCTCTGATTAAGCAAAAGGGCGTTACCATTCTCAATGGCGTGCCTGCTGTTCTAAGAGCCCTCATGATGGGTGCAAATGAAAATCGACAGGACTTTCAATCCGTTCGAATGATAAGGGTCGGCGGCGATCGCATATTACCACAAGATATTGAACTTTTTTTTGCAACTTGCTCGGATCAGTGCCGCATACAAGCTGGATACTCGTCGACTGAAACGACTGCGACCTATTACGAGGTTCCGCGCGAACCTGAAAAACGTACCGCTACCATAGCTGCTGGATATCTCCATTCGGAAGTCGCCTATTGCATAGAAGCGATTGATACGGAAAAGGACGCCCCTATCGATGAAGGCGAATTAATCATCAAGAGCACCTATGTTGCATTGGGATATTGGCGCGAGGGGCGAATTGAACGGGGTACTATCGAAACAGATTCCCATGATCCGAATGTACGACTATTTCATACGGGTGATCTTGTCCGCCAAAGAGAGAATGGTTTACTCGAAATTATCGGACGCAAAGATAGACAAGTAAAAATCAATGGGAAGCGGGTTGAACCTGCAGAATTAGAATTATCCTTGCGTAGCCTTGAGGGTATCAGCGACGCGGCTATCATTACGGTGATGGAGGCCGATCAGCAAAGGCTTGTTGCCTTTATTGTTGCAAAATCTACCGCGCCGTCTCAGGATCAAGGCATAGATCAAATTAGACATAGACTGCGCGATGTATTGCCCTCCTCGCTTAACCCGACGCGCTTGCACCTGATCGACCGCATTCCTCGCCTTCCAAGCGGCAAGCAAGATAACACGGAATTACTCGCTCTTGATAATGCCCTCTCGACTAAGGAAGAGGTTCATCCCAATCAGGAAGCGTCTGTAAACGCTGATCCTCATTCCTTATTATCGGTCATCGCAAAAGAATGGCGTAATATTTTGGGCAAAGCAGCCTATCGATCAGATCGGACTTGGGATGAATGCGGCGGGGATTCGCTATCATTGATTAAGCTCGTATTCCTTCTTGAAAATGCTCTCGGGCAAGGCCTTAAAATATCCGATTTTCGGCTCGACATGACACCGAACGATATTGCCCAACTCATCCTGCAGGACATTCCGGAAAAGCCTACTCCGTTGGATATTGTTGGCAAACCCAATGTCTTTTTATTGCCCGGCCTTACCGGAGAGGGGCCAAGTCTCGCTGCCTTCAGACAAGAACTTTCATCCCACATGAACGTTCATTTGGTTGACTTTCCCTCTTGCCAGCAAATGATCGATGGCCGGGATAATATCTCAGATATGGTGAACGCTAGCATAGACACGATTGCACACGTTCAACCAAACGGACCCGTCACTCTATTGGGTTATTCGCTGGGTGGAAGCGTTGCCTATTTGACGGCGAAAGCCCTTTATGAACAAGGCCGAACGATTGGTCTTTTGGCTATTTTGGACAATAATGTACATCGTCGTCATGAATTCAATATTGCGCCTAAAAACTTCAAAGTAAGTTTTTACCAAAACGATGATGTACAACGATTAACAATCTTTGAAAAACTGATCGAAACATCGGCTATCGTCCTAAGTCATCCTAAATTTAGGGCCCTACTTTCCTACTTGTCAGCTTTTGAATATTCTTGGCTACCTCATACACTACGGTTCACCACGCGAAATTCGATCTGGGAAGCGCTTCAATCGAGGGCGTTTGATCTTTGGGTAAAGCAATCTGAAGCATCTGCTTTACCGATTGAAGCAAAGATCCTCGTATCCGAACATGTTAGGCCCAATGTACCGAATGATTTAGGGTGGAAAAACTATATTCGTGATATTTCACTCTATCCGGTAAAAGGTACTCATCATTCAATGATACGCCAGCCGAACCGGGAGCAATTGGTAAAATTAGTCGCCGAACTTGTTGAACAATCGGTACTTACGAGCCCTATGGGGTGAAAGAGTAAACCTTGATATAATCAACATCAAAATGAGCCGGAAATACCGTATTCTCATCCGGCTGCCCTGCCCAATTTCCGCCTATCGCCAAATTCAATAAAAGATACATTGGTGTGCTTATATCAGACGGCGTTGGTGCAGTTGCTACTTTCAAGCCATTCAAAAACCAGTCAATGGATTGCGTGTCCCATTTCATGCCAAACGTATTGTAGTTTTTCGCTAGATCCACTGTATCGATTGGAATAACGGTTTCCGAGCGCGTGCCATTACGCAAAGAATGAACCGACGCGTAATAACGATCGGTTCGGCTACCAATCCCCTCCATGACATCGATTTCGGGCGGCCAGCCGCCATGGACGGGCAAGAGCCATAGAGCCGGCCATAGACCCGCACCACGGGGCAAGCGGGCGCGCATTTCAACATAACCATAGGTGAAGGAGAAGGATTTGGACGTATTCAACATGCCGGATAAATAAGGTAAGCCATGGGCTGAAGCTGATTGGCCCTCCTCTGCTCTAATGGCCGATACGGATAAGATGCCGTTTTTGATTTTAAACGGCATGATATCCTTTAAGGGCTCTGCCTCCCTACCGGGACGCGGATCAATATAATATTCAAGTTCATGATTATCCGCATTGCTCCGCGCACCCCAAGGATAAGCAGGTTCCCATATCCCGCCATCTCTTTCACCTATTAGGCGTAGACGATCAAACTCGTCGGCAAAGACAAGCCGCATGCCGGATTTAGGATCCTGATGAGGTTGTGCGGCTATGGGAGAAATTGGTTGGTTGCCATTAAATTGCGAGACTTCTAACGGCTTGATCAAGAATTGACTGGCTTCGAGTGTGAGAAAGGCAACCACGATGCTTATCGTAACCATGAGCAGAATGGATTGTTTTTGATTAAGCGCCCCTTGAAGCCATAACAAACCCAAGAGCAATAAAGTTACCAAGGTGCCAGACAGTGTGTTCGCGATTGCCTGTCCAGTGATGCCTCCCAAGAGGTTACCGACATACATAAGACCAATGAGCGAAATAAACGCGGGTACCATTAATAAGACGGATTCCCGTAGAGGCCTTTTGGAAAGCGCAATCGAAACGGGCAATAGCCATGTCGCGATAGATAGGGGCACGGCGCTGACACTCAACATTATCGTCGCATCAATCGCCGAAGAAAATTTTGGGAAAATATAATTGATTAAAAAAGATGCAAAAGGCAAAGCAAGCGATAACGGGGCGGACAGGCCGATAAGGATCAGATGCGTTTGCTGAACAATTCCTCTCGATCCCGTTCCTGCCGATGCCTGACCTATTTCTGAAATAAGCTTCGGGTAAAAAGCTTGTCCAATTGCCCCAACGGTTCCAATCACAATATAGGTAAGATTGGCACCAAAAGCGAAAAGTCCAAAATCCCAAACACTGGATAAAGAAGATGAGATCCAACGATTGGCGAAGAGATAAATGAGCCACATTGTTGAAAATATAAACAGCGGAAGTGCTGAGCGAAGAAGTTGCAGGTGATATTTAAAATTGAAATATTGAAGTCTACCGGGGTTGGCGAAAAAGACCGCAAAGCTGGCATACCAAACCAATAAAACAGCAAAGCAACCGGTCGTTCCCCCTATATACAAACCCATCAACCGCGGAAACGTCATCGCAAGCTGCAAGGCCAAGGCCAATGCGGTAAATTCCCATAATTTAGAAGATGCGCGATAAATGGTTACCGGACCAACGGCGATCATGGCCGATATGCCGCCGATAATTGTAAGAGCAATATCCAAGGCAGAGAGACCGGCATAGCCTTGCATTGTAAATACAATAATGGGCGCAACCGCTAAGAAGAGAACTCCCCCGAGAAGCAAGCGGGCTTCAAGAATATTGTGAGCGCCATATTGGCTGTTCG
>DAIOVR010000110.1:0-4806 GCA_036758905.1 Beijerinckiaceae bacterium
CTCTATGCGCGTGGCGATGCGCTCCGGGCGCAATGCGAAACTTTGCTGAAAAAGGCCGAGGCACGGATCGAGAAAATTGCGCTCGATGCGCAAGGAAAGCCGACAGGCACGACGCCGCTCGACGCAGAATAGCAGGACTGCAATCGGTCGCTTGCATCAACTTCCTTGAAGAATAGGCGCGCTTAAGCAAAATAGCGGCTTAAGAGGAGTGTTGCCATGTCTGCGCCTGATCATGATGATCCAATTGCCGGAAATGCTTGGAGCTGCGACGCGATTGAAACCGTGATCGTGCCGCGGGCGCGGGACCTTGGAGGATTTTCGGTACGCCGCGCTTTGCCTTCGGCGCGAAAGCAAATGGTGGGGCCATTTATTTTCTTTGATCAGATGGGGCCTGCGGAATTTCTCCTCGGGCAGGGCCTTGATGTGCGCCCGCATCCGCATATCGGGCTATCCACCGTGACCTATTTGTTTGACGGCGAGATTATGCATCGGGATTCCTTAGGCGTTGTGCAGCCTATTCGTCCGGGTGCGGTGAATGTCATGACGGCGGGGCGCGGCATTGTGCATTCAGAGCGGACGGCACCGGAAGAACGGGCTAAAGCACCCAAATTATTCGGCATTCAGACATGGGCAGCCCTTCCTGCAACCCATGAAGAAGCGATGCCGGACTTCTCGCATTTCACCGAAGCCGATTTGCCGCGGATAACGGGTGAAGGAAAGCGGGTGCGTGTGATTATGGGGTCGCTTTATGGCGAAACCTCGCCCGTACCTTTCCCATGGGACGTAATGTATGCGGAAGCGATATTGGCGCCCGGAGCGATTTTGCCGCTCGACCCTAGCCATGACGAGCGGGCGATTTATGTCGTTTCCGGCGAGATCGATATTGCGGGTGATAGTTTTGGCGCCGGGCAATTGCTGGTGTTCAAGCCCGGCGACCGAATTTCGGTTTTGGCTATTTCCAACGCGCGGTTGATGTTGATCGGCGGCGAGCCGATGGACGGTCCGCGGCATATTTGGTGGAATTTCGTATCGTCCCGCAAAGAGCGTATTGAGCAAGCCAAGGCGGAATGGAAATCCGGGCGATTTGATACGGTTCCGGGCGAATACGAGTTTATTCCGCTGCCCGATTAATGCTTGGATTGGACTTGTGAGCGTAGACTTGCTTTAAGGCTTGAATGACCTCACGCCTTCGCGCCGATCTGTTGCTTGTTGAACGTGGCTTTTATGAAAGCCGCGCCCGCGCACAGTCGGCAATTGCTGCGGGGCTTGTAACGGTAAACGGTGTTGCGATCACCAAAGCCTCCTCGACCATTGCATCGGATGCGGTGATTGTTGCCGGAGCGGAGCATCCTTGGGTTTCGCGGGGCGGGGTTAAGCTTAAGGCCGCGCTGGATCATTTTAAGATTGATGTATCCGGACGCTATTGTCTGGATATTGGCGCGTCGACGGGTGGCTTTACGGATGTGCTGTTAAAGCATGGCGCCGAGCATGTTGTGGCCGTTGATGTCGGCCACCATCAATTCCACGCTTCATTGGCGGATGATCAAAGAGTGACGTTGTTAGAAGGGATGGATGCGCGGCGGTTGACGCGCGATGATTTAACTCAAGCCTCTTCATTGATTGTTTTCGATGTCAGCTTTATTTCACTGTCACTCGTTTTGCCGCCTGTTTTGGCTTTGGCTGAATTAGGTTCTCTTTGTGTTGCACTGATCAAGCCGCAATTCGAGGTGGGTCGCGCCTTTCTCAAAAAAGGACTTGTTAAAGATGAGCTTGCCCGTGATGAGGCGGTTGAACGGATCAAGGCGCAGTTTATTGCTCTTGGCTGGTCTTGTTTGGGTTTGATCCGTTCTCCTATCGAGGGCGGGGATGGCAATATTGAATTTTTAATCGCTGCGGAGAAGGTCACTTGACGACTGTAACCCTTGATATTCTCCGTTTAGGTGCCAAAGGCGATGGTGTTGCGGATGGACCGAATGGTCCTATCTATGTACCGCGTACCGTGCCGGGCGATCGGGTGAGCGTTGATTTGGCCTATGGCGAGCCTGAGATTGTTGAGATCGAAACCGCATCTCCTCATCGCATTGCACCGATATGCGCCTTGTTCGGAACATGCGGTGGCTGTTTGATGCAAGAAGCCGACGAGGATACCTATTCTGCGTGGAAACGCGGTTTGGTGATCGAGGCGATGGCGCCTCTTAAAGCCGGCGAGCGTGTTGCACCGTTGATCGCTGCCCATGGTACCGGACGCAGACGTGTGACCTTTCATGCAAGACGAACGGATGCCGGTGTCGAGCTTGGGTTTATGCGCGCACGGTCGCATGATTTGATCCCTGTGGCGCATTGTCCGTTGCTAACGGATGGATTGAAACGTGCTGCAGAAATCGCTTTGCCGCTGGCAACACGTCTTGCGTCATCGGGTAAGCCGATTGATGTGGGTGTAACAGAAACGCTTGGTGGGTTGGATGTTGATTTGCGCGGCTATGGTGCCGTTAGCGCGCAATTGCGTCGAACGCTTGCTAATGATGCCGAGCATTATGATTTAGCCCGCCTGTCTGTGCATGGTGATGTGATTGTTGAACGTCGACGGGCAGAGATTACGATTGGTCGCGCGCGGGTTGCGCTTCCACCCGGAGGCTTTTTGCAAGCGACGCAAAAGGGTGAAGAGGTTCTCGCGGAACTCGTGATCCAAGCCTTGCAAAAATCGACGAAGGTGGCCGATCTTTTTTCCGGCATAGGAACCTTTGCGCTCCGGATTGCCGAGACAGCAAGCGTGCATGCGGTTGAATCCAATGCGCCAGCGGTAGCCGCTTTGCAGCGTGCGATACGTGAAACGCAAGGCTTAAAGCCGATTACTGTTGAGGCGCGCGATTTATTTCGCAGGCCGCTGACGGGATTAGATCTTTCTGCCTTTGATGCGATCGTTTTAGATCCGCCGCGGGCGGGGGCAGAAGCGCAAATGCGTGTGATAGCGACATCAACTATTCCGCTTGTTGTTTCGGTATCGTGTCATCTGGGAACTTTCGTCCGTGATGCGGAGCTTCTTGTCAGAGGGGGATATCGACTGGTATCGGTAACACCTGTCGATCAATTTCGTCATTCGTCGCATGTCGAATTGGTGGGTGTGTTTGAGCGTCCTGCGTTGAGCGTGAAGCGTCCAAGGAAATTGCTGGGCTAAGACATGTCGGATGTACAGAATGATCTCGTAAGTATGGTGGCTGAACTTAAGGCTTTGCTCGGTAGCGCTTACGTGGTGGATAGTGCCGAGGCGATGGCACCCTATCTCACCGATTGGCGGAAGCGGTTTACCGGATCTGCCTTATGCGTTGTAAAGCCCGCGAACACCGATGAGGTTGCGGCTGTTATGCGTCTCGCATCCGAGAAGGGTTTGTGCATTGTGCCGCAGGGCGGCAATACCGGACTTGTTGGGGGCAGTGTTCCAATCGGCAATGGGCATGAAATTATTCTGTCGTTGGCGCGGTTGAATAAAATTCGTGAATTTGATGCGATCTCGGATGTGATGGTCGTTGAGGCGGGTGCGACCTTGATGACTGCGCAAGAGGCGGCTGTTAAAAACGACCGTCTCTTTCCTTTGTCGTTGGCGTCTGAAGGTACCGCTACGGTTGGTGGAGCGATTAGCACCAATGCGGGCGGCACAGCTGTGCTCGCTTATGGAACGATGCGGGATTTGGTGGTTGGGCTCGAAGTTGTCTTGGCGGATGGCCGGATCTGGAACGGATTGGGCAAGCTCAAAAAAGACAATACCGGGTATGATCTCAAAAATTTATTTATTGGCTCCGAAGGAACGTTGGGCATTGTAACGGCGGCCGTTATTAAAATGTTTCCAGCCCCTAAGTCACGGGCGACTGCTCTGTGTGGCCTGGCATCCGTTGAGGATGCCTTGAAATTTTTCAATCTTGTTAAGTCTGATGCAGGGCGCGAGCTAACAACCTTCGAATTGATTCCGCGCTTGGGCATTGACCTCGTATTGAAACATTTCCCCGACACAAGGGAGCCGCTGTTTTTTAAACACCAATGGTATGTCCTCATCGAGTTTTCTTCTTTGACGGAGG
This sequence comes from Beijerinckiaceae bacterium, assembly GCA_036758905.1. Lineage (GTDB taxonomy): Bacteria > Pseudomonadota > Alphaproteobacteria > Rhizobiales > Beijerinckiaceae > CAIUPE01. The sequence goes on from DAIOVR010000110.1 coordinate 4,071, forward strand.
ACGGCGCAGACCCGCTCGCGCAACGGTTGATCCTTGATGCGATTGATAAAGCCTATCTCGAGGACAGTGTGTTTGCAGTAACCCTATCGCAACGCGATGAATTTTGGCGGCTACGGGAATATATGCCCGATGCGCAGACCCGCGAGGGCGCGTCAATCAAGCACGATATTTCTGTTTCGATCGATGCTATTCCGGCATTCATCGATACCGTTGTAAAAGAATTGATCGCCCTCATTCCCGATATTAGGCCTTTTGTCTTTGGGCATGTCGGTGACGGTAATTTGCATTTTAATATGCAGGCCCCTGAAGGCGCAGATGGAAAGCAGTTTTTACAACAGGCTGATGCGGTGCATGAGATTGTTTATCGCCATATTGCAGAATTTAAGGGTTCCATCTCCGCCGAGCACGGCATCGGCCAAGTCAAACGTAAGCGTCTCGCACAAACCAAAGATGCGGTAGCGCTCGACTTGATGCGGACGATTAAAAAGGCGCTTGATCCAGATGGCCGGCTTAATCCGGGAAAAGTGCTTTAAAAGAGGCTTTGCTGCTCTGGCTTTTTAGGCTTTGGCGCAGCGGGCTCAATGGTGATCGGGCCAGTTCTTGGATCAAACGGTTCCATCACAAAAAAATCATCGGGCGCCGGTTTGATGAGCTTAAGTGCATCTTCCAAAGGATGGGATTCGGATTCAAGCCAAAGCGCGAATTGGTCTTGATGAATGATCACAGGCATCCGGTT
>DAIOVR010000110.1:4906-8206 GCA_036758905.1 Beijerinckiaceae bacterium
GGGAAACCTTCAGGCTCTTTCAGCCAGCCGGGCAAGAGACCCCATCGCATCAAGCGGAAATGACGATGGGAACCTTCTTGCGTTACGACCGCAATGGGGTCGGTTGGCGAGATATTACCGCGTGGCGGAAAATTAGGTCGTTCGTCATACGCAAAAAGTGCGAGCACTTCTTCGGGTGTTGCGCTCAGAGCAAACCGTCCGCACATGGTAGGTTAAGCGCTCGCGAGAAAGACGGAATCGATATTCGACAGAGCTGTTGCCCCTTCTGTAACGGTTCGTGAAAGCGATTGAGCTTCGGGTATGATTTGCTCGGCAAAGAAACGAGCCGTTGCAATATGCTTCTCGGATGGATCGGCTAGGGCCGCGCGAACGAGATTGATGCCGCCTAGCGTTGTGCCAAAAAGGGTTTGATAGGGCGTGGCGGAAGCCAATGCTTCTTCGGTTCGTTCTTTAAGCGCTTTCGCCATCCAAAGCGTGGCTGCTTCAAGGGCTGCCATCGCTTCGCTAAGTTTATCAGCGCTTGCACCAAAGCCCGGCAGATTGCTTGCCTTTAAAGCGTTGAGCGTCGCATGCATTTCGCCGAAGAGGGAACGTACCGCGTCACCGTTTGAAAGCGGTAATTTGCGGGTCACAAGATCAATGGCTTGAATGCCATTTGTGCCTTCGTAAATCGCGGCAATCCTTGCGTCGCGTAAATGTTGGGCGGCGCCGGAGCCTTCGATGAATCCCATTCCCCCATGGACTTGAATACCAAGGGAAGCCACTTCGATACCGATATCCGTTGACCATGCTTTAGCAATCGGGGTGAGAAGCGCCGCGCGCTCTTCCGACGCTTTGCGCTTTTCGGGATCGGTTTCGCGGTGTGAGCGGTCCATCGCGGCTGCTGTCATATAGCAAATGGCGCGGGCTGCATCGGTTCGGCTGCGCATGAGCATCAACATCCGTCGAACATCCGGATGCGCGATGATTGCGCTCATCCCGTCCGCAGTGCTTCCAAGGGCGCGGCCTTGTTTGCGTTCAGAGGCATAGGTGAGCGCCAATTGATAGGCGCGCTCGGCGATTGCGACGCCTTGCAAGCCAACGCCGAGGCGGGCGCTGTTCATCATGGTGAACATGCAATTTAAGCCGCGGTTTTCTTCGCCGATCAAATAGCCAATTGCGCCGCCTTGATCACCATAGATCATGGTGCAAGTTGGCGATGCATGGATGCCGAGCTTATGTTCTAATCCAGCGCAGCGGACATTATTGCGTGCACCTAAAGTGCCATCGGCATTGACGAGAAATTTGGGCACCAGAAAAAGCGAAATGCCCCGCGTGCCTTGAGGCGCATCGGGCAAGCGCGCAAGGACGAGATGGATGATGTTATCCGTCAGATCATGTTCGCCATAGGTGATATAGATTTTTTGTCCGCTGATGCGATAGCTGCCATCGGATGAACGCTCGGCGCGTGTTTTCAATGCCCCAACATCCGAGCCTGCATGCGGCTCGGTCAGGTTCATGGTGCCCATCCATTCGCCGGAGACGAGGCGATCAAGATAGATGTTTTTGAGCTCTTCTGAGCCGTGAGCTACGAGCGCATCGACGGCACCTGTGGTCAACATTGGCCCAAGCATGAAGGCCATGGAGGCGGAGGTCCACATTTCGCTACAGGCGGTTTGTAACAGCTGTGGCAAGGCTTGCCCGCCATGCTCGGATGGGGCGGTGAGCCCATTCCAGCCGCCCTCCGCCCAATCGCGATAGGTTTCCTTCCAACCGGGCGCGGTTGTCACAACTCCGTCTTCAAAGCGGTTGCCGATTTGATCGCCAATTTGATTGAGCGGTGCAATACGGTCGGTTGCGAATTTACCCGCTTCTTCCAAGACGGCATCGGCAAGATCATCGGCGAGCTCGGGCGCCAAACCTTCCTTTAGGAGTGAATCAAGGCCGAATGTCTTGGCCATAAAGGCGATTTCAGCGACTGGTGCGCGATATGTCATAGCAAATGCCTCAATAAGGATAGATCATTTACGCGAAAGGATAGGCTATAACGCCTTAAATTGCACCTTGGCTTTCTATCATCCAAAGGATTATAGCGCGTAAGATGAAAATAAAGTTTCAGCCATGAGTGAAAGTAAGGTCACACGTCGCTTAGCGTCCGACGCATCGGGTTTCGCTGCCGCGGGCGATCTCTTGCGGGCTGGCGGGCTAGTGGCCTTTCCGACGGAAACGGTTTACGGGCTTGGCGCGGACGCGACCAATGGCTTGGCCGTTGCAGGTATTTATGCGGCGAAAGGTAGGCCAAGCTTTAATCCTTTGATCGTTCATGTCGCCGCATTGGAGCAGGCTCTGACGCTCGCGAATTTCAACGCCGATGCCTTACGACTCGCAAAAGCATTTTGGCCGGGGCCGTTGACGATTGTTGTCCCTCGCCATTCTGATTGTCCGGTAAGTGAATTGGCTTTGGCGGGACTTGATAGTATTGCGCTTCGCATTCCATCTGCCCCCGAGGCGCTTGCCTTGCTTGAGGCCGCCGGACGACCGATTGCGGCGCCTTCTGCCAATCGCTCAGGGCGCGTGAGCCCGACGACGCCGGAGCATGTGCTTGAGGATCTCGACGGGTTGATTGATGCGGTAGTGATGGGGAAGTCAGCAAAGGTTGGTGTTGAATCAACCATTGTCTCTTGTTTGGTTCATCCGCCTGTTATGCTTCGTCCGGGTGGATTGGCGCGAGAGGCGATTGAAGCAGAGCTTGGCTGCCGCCTTGCTGATCCGGTGGCTTCCGATGGTGATCAGGCTGCGCCTTTGGCGCCGGGCATGTTGCTGTCACATTATGCGCCGCGCGCGAAGGTACGCCTCAATGTGGATATAATCGAACAAGGGGAGGCGGCGTTGTTGTTTGGCTCGGCTTCAATGCCCGGGATTGAACAAAGTGTTGCGACCCTTAATTTGAGCCCGTCAGGCGATTTAGCGGAGGCCGCCGCGGCGCTTTTCGGAGCGTTACGGACGCTTGATGCTTCCGGCTCTTTCTCGATAGCGGTAGCGCCCGTTCCTTCGCACGGGCTTGGTGAGGCGATCAATGATCGGTTGCATCGGGCCGCAGCGCCTCGAAATTGATCTTGTGTTTTCCAATTTGCACTATATTTATCGAAGACTGATCAAGAGATATTGCGAGCGTGCAAATGAACCATATTCCGTGGGATGATTTTCGGCTTGTTAAAGCGATTGCCGATACGAAATCACTGAATGGTGCTGCGGATATCCTGAACATCAATCACTCAACCGTATTCCGGCGTTTATCCGATCTCGAAAAGCGCATCGGCA
>DAIOVR010000111.1:0-8124 GCA_036758905.1 Beijerinckiaceae bacterium
ACCGTAGCCTCCCTCCGCTACCAACGATACAGCTTAATTTCTGTATCTGTAATTAATCGCGGACTTCCTATGCGGCGCCCATATTAAAACTGTCGTGGGCTTGAATGGCCTTCATTTGACTATCACTTCCAACAAACAGATCAGCAAGGCGCGCGGCTATGCTGCGGGCCGCATTAGAGTCTATCTTATTATTAAGATAAATACCGACAATGACGTCCGATAGCTTTGGTAGACTTTTTGACTCCTCCAAGCGTTTGAGTTTTTTTGGTGCCAGCCTGTTTGCAAGAGCTGTCACACCAAAGTCGGTTGAGACAGCAGCTTCGATGCCTGAAATGCTGGGACTCGAATAGACGATCTCAAAGCTTCGTCCGTCGCGTTGTAACGCACCGAGCATATTGCGGCGGTAGAGGCACCCTTCCGGATAACACACAATTCGAATGGGCTCAGCCGTTGTATTTTTTGCGTTCGTGCGCGATCCAAACCAAGAGATGGGTTCGCGCCACGTTATCACGGCGCCTTCGGCGGGTCCCTCAGACGTCATCGCAACGGCCACGTCCAGTAAGCCAGAGCGGAGCCCTTTCAAAAGTTCGTGGGAAACGTCACAAACGACATCGAAGGAGAGTGTTGTTGAATCAATCTTCAGGTTGCTCATCAAAGTGGGCAAGAGATGATCGGCGTAATCGTTTGGAATGCCAAGCCGAAGCTTGCCGCTCGAGTTGCGGCTGGAAATTCGCAGCATCATTTCATCATTGAGCGCTAGAATACGCCGAGCATAGCCAGCCACGATCTCGCCGGCCTCCGTCAATTGGGTGTCGCTACCGTCTTTGTCAAACAGCGTGACGCCGAGCAATTCCTGCAACCGCTTCATTTGTAGGCTGATGGCCGGTTGCGATCGGCCAAGGCGATCACCCGCCCGCGTATAGCCACGCAGGTCTATAATGGTCACAAAGGCACGAAGGATGTCCGTCGGAATATTGCGCATCAATAACCTCACAAGAAACCTTACATATCCTCATGGCGGCATTAGGCGTCAATGAGGAACGCGCTTTCGGCAACCGCCAACGGGATGCTTATCAAGCTATAATATTATTAAATTTCCCAAGGCGCAAAAACCTTCACATTGTAGCGTCGGTTTAACCTCAATTTGGCATAGAATCGAGCAATTTTGCGAATTTTAGGCTAAATTTGAGACTAATTTGCTTTTAAGTTGAGCGGCGCTTCCCGTTGAGGCGGGTACGTCACGCCAACTGAAAAGTTCATTCCAGATGGAGTTTAACATGTCCGATCGTCCCAAGATTGTAGATTACCGCAACAATGGCATACGTCCCCAGCCAACCTTCTCGGCAGGTGAAATGAAGCGCCGTCAAGATGCGATCCGAAACCTGATGGTCGAACACAAGATGGATGCGGCTCTGTTCACGAGCTACCATAACATCTGCTATCTATCTGATTTCCTTTATTGTTATTTTGGTCGCCGCTATGGTCTCGTGATTGATCATCAGAAGGCGACATCGGTAACTGCGGCTATTGACGGCGGGCAGCCAGCGCGTCGGACCTTTGGTGACAATGTCACCTATACGGATTGGGAAAAGACCAATTATCTCTCAGCCGTGGAAGGTTTGACCAAAGGCGTCAAACGCCTCGGCATCGAGTTTGACCACGTGAATCTCGATTTCCGCCGCGATCTTGAAGCGGCGCTCCCGGGCGTCGAACTGGTTGATATTGCCGCGCCCGCCATGCGCCTGCGGATGATCAAATCGGCTGAGGAAATCGAGCACATTACAAAAATGACGCGTATCGCCGATATTGGCGGTGCTGCCTGCGTTGAAGCCATTTCGGTCGGCGCACCTGAACACGAGGTTGCTATTCATTCGACGAGCACCATGATCCGGGAAATTGCACGGATCTGGCCGCATGCCGAGCTGATGGACACGTGGACGTGGTTCCAGTCAGGAGTTAACACGGATGGTGCCCACAATCCGGTAACGAGCCGCAAGATTGAGCGGGGTGACATTTTATCGTTGAATTGCTTCCCGATGGTGGCAGGTTATTACGTTGCACTTGAAAGGACCTTATTCGCCGAGGAAGCTTCCAAGGAGCACACACGTCTTTGGGAAATTAATTGTCATGTCCACGATGAGGGCAAAAAGCTCCTCGTTCCTGGCGCAAAATGCTCTGATGTCGCCAAGCAATTGAACGATATTTATCGCCAGCATCAGCTTCTCCAATATCGCACCTTTGGCTATGGTCATTCCTTCGGTGTTTTGTGCCACTATTATGGCCGCGAAGGCGGACTGGAGCTTCGCGAGGATTGCGATACCGTCTTGGAGCCAGGAATGGTCGTGTCGATGGAGCCGATGATCATGGTGCCAGAGGGGCGTCCAGGCGCAGGCGGATATCGTGAACACGATATTTTGGTGATTACCGAGGATGGAAACCGCAATATTACCGGCTTTCCCTATGGGCCTGAACATTTGATTGTCAGAAAATAATCCCAACGATCCACAGGGTGCAATTGATTAAATTTCAGGCAAGTGCATAGATAATGGCGCAATCTTTTTAGCCAAGGGCCCGTCCGTCCTAAGAATATTCTATAAAATTGTCGGACGGGTACTGCGGCACGGATGTTGCGTTAGGTTGGACCGGTACGCCGGTCCGATCAAGGGATTAAGGAAACAAATATGACCGTATCGACACCAAGCGGTTACGTCGTCTTCGATCAGGTTGAAAAGACCTATGACGGTCGTGTGCTTGTCGTTAAATCGCTCGACTTGACCGTTGCTCGTGGCGAATTCCTAACCATGCTCGGTCCGTCAGGCTCGGGTAAAACCACGACTTTGATGATGCTCGCGGGCTTTGAGACGGCCACGGGCGGCGATATTTATCTTGATGGCGTAAAGATTAATAATATCCCGCCGCATAAGCGTGGCTTGGGCATGGTGTTTCAGAACTATGCCCTATTTCCTCATATGACGATTGCTGAAAACGTAGCGTTTCCGCTCAGGGTTCGAAATATAAACAAAGCCGATGCGGAAGCTAAAGTACGCAAAGCCCTCGACATGGTTCAGATGTCTGATCTTGGGGGAAGAAAGCCCGCACAATTATCTGGTGGGCAACAGCAACGCATCGCGTTGGCTCGTGCGCTCGTTTTTGAACCAAAGCTTCTCTTGATGGATGAGCCGCTAGGTGCTCTCGACAAGCAATTGCGTGAGCACATGCAGTATGAAATTAAGCGCCTACATGAGACGCTGGGCATTACCGTTGTGTATGTCACGCATGATCAATCCGAAGCGCTGACGATGTCGGATAGGATTGCGGTGTTCAACGATGGCCGCATCCAGCAATTGGCTACGCCTGATGAGCTTTATGAAAAGCCGCAAAACAGTTTTGTCGCCCAATTTATCGGTGAAAATAATCAATTACGCGGCATCGTGAAGAATATTTCTGGTGGCCGCGCGCGGGTTGAAATTGGCAATAGTGGCGTTATCGAAGCCTTGGCCATTCAGGCTGAAAGTGGCAAGCCAACCATCGTATCGGTTCGCCCTGAGCGCGTGGAAATTGAACCTGTATCGAGCGATATCGCTGCTACGGGCCGGATTGAGGAAGTTATTTATTTAGGCGATCATATTCGCATTAGAATGAATGTGTTCGGCAATTCGGAATTCATCGTCAAAGTACGCAATGGCAGCGGCCGTCGAGGTTTCGCTGTCGGTGAAGAGGTTAAGATCGGCTGGTCGCTGCAGGATTGCCGCGCGCTAGACGTTTAAGGAATATCAGCAAGGAGTCTTTGCTTCAGGCTGATGGACGGGTGGTAACACCGTTAGGGTACATGCTTTTCGGGATGTTCCGGGCATGAAATTGGGGAGTGCTGAAATGAAGAAGTGGAATGGGAAACTTATGCTCCTAGGAGCAGTGGGTACACTCGCTATGTCTGTGGCAGCCGCTGAGGCCGCCCAGTTGACGGTTATTTCGTGGGGCGGCGCCTACACGAAGTCGCAAACCGAAGCCTATCAGAAGCCTTGGATGGCAAAGACGGGCAATACCATCGTCTCCGCCGATTACAATGGCGGTTTGGCTGAAGTAAAGGCTCAGGTCGAAAGCAAGAATGTAACGTGGGACGTTGTTGACGTCGAAACATCCGAAGCTATCTCAGGCTGCAACGATGGTCTCTTTGAAAAGATCGATGCTTCGAAATTGCCAAAGGGCGACAATGGTGCGTCTCCAATGGACGACTTCGTACCAGGTGCGATCACCGATTGTGCAATCAGCACGATCGCTTACGCGAACGTGTTCGGCTATGATTCAACCAAATTCGCAGGTGACAAGCCTACAAAGGTTGCTGACTTCTTCGACCTAAAGAAGTTCCCAGGCAAGCGCGGCCTCAAGAAAGAAGCCAAGGTCAACCTCGAAATGGCTTTGATGGCCGATGGCGTTGCCGCTGCTGACGTCTATAAGGTTCTCGCTACCAAGGAAGGCGTTGATCGCGCGTTCAAGAAGCTCGAAACCATCAAGGGTTCGATCGTCTGGTGGGAAGCTGGCGCTCAGCCTCCGCAATTGCTTGCTTCGGGCGAAGTAACGATGACGACCGCCTATAATGGCCGTCTCTTCACGCCAGCTGTCACAGAAAACAAGCCTTTCGTCATCGTATGGGACGGCCAGCAACAAGTGTTCGATACGTGGGCTATTCCAAAAGGCTCGAAGAACAAGGATCTTGCCTTGGACTTCATCGCGTTTTCGACCGGCACAAAGCCATTGGCTGATCAGGCCCGTTACATTCCATACGGCCCTGCACGTAAGTCTTCGGCTCCGCTCGTCGGCAAGTTCCAAGACGACAAGACCGATATGGCCCCTCATATGCCAACCAATCCGGCCAATATGGGCAATGCCATCGTTCAGGACGTGAAGTTCTGGGCAGACCACTATGACGAGCTCAATGAGCGCTTTGTCAGCTGGATCGGCAAGTAAGATATAATGGGGGTGCGGTCTTAAGATCGCACCCCTCTATCATTTAAGGCGCGTTGATACAATGCATCCGACGTTTGACCAGAAGACGTTGACACGACAGCTTGCAGCCGCTGAACGGCGGAACAAGGTGAAGGCGTTTCTCCTCGTCTTGCCGTTGCTCTTGTTTGTTCTTGCCAGTTTCATCGTGCCGATTGCTTCGTTGGTCTGGCAGGGCGGGTATAGCGATACATTTGCAAACGCCCTTCCTGAGACTTCCAAATTATTGGGCGCATGGGATTCGCGGTCGCCCGTTTCCGAAGATTTGGTTAAAAGCTTTGTTACCGAATTAAAGGCGTCCAAACTCAAAGATCCCGCTATACCGACCCGCGTCGCAACGGTCGTCAACCGTGAGCAGTCGGGTAGCGTATCGAAGTTCAAGCAGGTCATGAGTGCGAGCGATTTGGCGTCGCCCTACAAAGAAAAGTTATCAGCGTTAAGCAGCGAGTGGGACAAGCCCGATATTTGGCGGGCGATGAAAATTGTAGCGCCATCCTTTACGCCGCGCTTTTATCTTCAAGCCGTGGACCTTCGCTTAACTGCCGAGGGCGATATCAAGCCCGAGTCGGATGAAAATGCGATTCACCTTCTGTTGTTCGGCCGCACATTAATGGTTGCTGCCTTGGTAACTTTGTTCTGCGCCTTGTTAGGCTTCCCGATCGCCTATCTGCTAGCCCATGCAGAAACCAAGACATCCAATATGCTTTTGATCATTGTGCTTCTTCCCTTCTGGACATCGCTTTTGGTGCGCACGACAGCGTGGATTGCGCTCTTGCAACAAAACGGCGTCGTCAATGATTTTCTCGTTGCCATCGGCTTGATCGACAATGATCACCGCCTTGTCATGATGTACAATATGTTTGCGACGCTTGTGGCAATGACCCATGTATTGTTGCCGTTCATGATCTTGCCGATGTTCTCCGTCATGAAAACCATCAAAGCCAATCTGGTCCGCGCAGCGCTCTCTCTCGGCGCTACGCCATGGACAGCGTTTTGGCGGGTCTACTTCCCTCAGACCATTCCGGGGCTCGGTGCAGGTTGCCTGCTCGTCTTTATCCTTGCCATTGGCTATTATATTACGCCTGCCTTGGTGGGTGGGCAAAGCGGACAGCTGATTTCGAATATCATCGCGTTCCATATGCAAAAGACATTGAATTGGTCGCTTGCGTCAGCCATCGCCACGCTCTTGTTGATCGGCGTATTGCTGCTCTATTGGCTCTACAACCGCTTGGTTGGAATTGATAAGATGAAGTTGGCGTGATGAAATTCTTGAAACTCGATTTTCCGCCATACGCCACTGGTCTTGAGATTGCATGGTTCTTTGTGTTCCGTGCGATCTGCATCGCGATTTTTGTTTTTCTTGTTGCTCCTATCCTTGTGATTATTCCACTCTCTTTTAACAAAGAGAGCTTCTTCAGCTTCACAAGTGGAATGTTGGCCTTGAAGCCAGAAGCCTATTCGCTGAAATGGTATCGTGATATTTTTGCCAATGGCATGTTGGCACCCGATGCGCCTTTAAGCCTCGATTGGTTTAAGGACAGCTGGATGCGTAGCCAGTGGATGATTGCGCTAAAAAATAGTATTTTCGTCGGCGTGAGCGCGACAGCGGTCGCTACCACACTTGGTACATTGGCCTCTGTAGGACTATCGCGTCCGGAAATGCCGTATCGCGGATTGATCACCGGTATTTTGATTTCACCGATGATCGTTCCCATCGTCATTACAGCAGCCGGTATGTTTTTCTTCTTTAGTCAGATTGGTCTTTCTCAAACCTATATTGGTTTGGTGCTAGCGCATGCGCTTTTGGGTACGCCGTTTGTCGTGATTACGGTGACGGCTACCCTTACCTCATTCGATCGCTCTTTAATGCGGGCCGCCGCCAATTTGGGCGCCAATCCGCTCACGGCTTTTTTCAAAGTTCAGATGCCGTTGATCTTGCCCGGTATTATATCGGGCGGTCTGTTTGCTTTCATCACAAGTTTTGATGAAGTCGTTGTCGTACTGTTTTTAGCCGAGCCCGATCAACGCACGATCCCGCGGCAAATGTGGTCCGGGCTTCGTGAGCAAGTAAGTCCAACCATTCTTGCGGTTGCTACCATTCTGATTTTAATTTCTCTCGTTCTGTTGATGTCGCTTGAATTAACGCGTCGCCGGATGGAGCGGTTGAAGATGGATGCTCACTCTTAAAATTTACCTCTTAAAGGAGTCATTGTATGTCGCACGCGCACCACGCTCATCATCACACGGTTCCTGCACGCCATGGAAAGGCGGTTCGCCTTTCCAAAGGTCAATCGATTAAAATCATCAACACCCATGGCCATCAGGTTTGTGATACATGGGCGTTTAGTTCCTATGATCCAACCGAATTCATGTCGATGGAACATACACGCCCAACAATCGGAACGATTTTTCCGACCAAAGGTCATAATCTTTATTCGAACCGTCGGCGCCCGATCCTGTTTTTTGCCGAAGATACGTCGCCCGGTATTCACGATACCATTGTCGCTGCCTGCGATGACTATCGCTATGGATTGCTCGGATGCACTGAATACCACGACAACTGCACAGATAATCTTCTTGCCGCTATGCGCGCCATCCATGCACCGTGCCCCGAAGTGCCGAGCCCTTTAAATTTATGGATGAATATTCCCGTTCACGCGAATGGTGAAATTGAGTGGGGCGAGCCTCGGTCAAAGGCTGGTGATTATGTTATCTTGCGTGCCGAGATGGATGTTGTTGTCGCTATGTCTGCCTGTCCGCAGGATATTTTGCCAATCAATGGTGGCAAGCCTGTTGAGGTGCATTACGAAATCTTGAACGGCTAATTTGTTTTTCAGTCGAAAGTAAAGACATGATCCATAAACGTATCCGTCCATTCAATACGAAAAAGACCTATCCCGAGCAGAAGCTTGATAATGATCTTGCGCAAGCTGTTGTGGCACGCGGTACGATGGTGTTTGTCCGCGGACAGGTTTCACAAGATCTCGATACGCGCGAAAATGTGGCCGTTGGTGATCCCGAGGGCCAAGCCCGTATGGCAATGCAAAATGTGAAAACGCTGCTTGAAGAATCAGGTAGCGATCTTTCGCATATTTGTCGGATAACCATTTACCTCACCGATAT
>DAIOVR010000112.1:0-8033 GCA_036758905.1 Beijerinckiaceae bacterium
ACATAGGCCGAATGCATGCGCGCGCCGGAGGCCCGCTCATAAAACATCATCAGCTTTTCGCGCTCTTCAAAACCCCATAGCGGCGGCGTCAAGGCGCCAACATCCATAGCCTGCGTCGTCACGTTCAAAAGATGAGATAGCAAACGACCAACTTCCGAGAATAAAATCCGGATCAACTGGCCGCGACGCGGCACGGTAATGCCAAGTAGCTTCTCAACCGCGAGCGAATAGGCGTGCTCCTGATTCATCGGAGCTACGTAATCGAGCCGATCGAAATACGGCAAAGCCTGCAAATAAGTCTTGGATTCGATCAGCTTTTCAGTGCCGCGATGGAGCAAGCCAATATGCGGATCAACACGCTCTACGACTTCGCCGTCGAGCTCAAGTACAAGACGCAAAACACCATGTGCAGCAGGATGTTGCGGGCCAAAGTTAATGCTAAAATTGCGAAGCTGATGTTCGGTCATATCGAGCGCCTCACTTATTGCTTCGCTTTTTCATCACCGGGCAGCACGTAATCAGCGCCTTCCCACGGTGATAAAAAGTCAAAATTACGGAATTCCTGCACAAGCTTCACGGGCTCATAAACGACGCGCTTCTCTTCATCGTCATAGCGAACCTCGACATAGCCCGTCGTAGGAAAGTCTTTGCGCAGCGGATGCCCCTCGAAGCCGTAATCGGTCAGAATACGGCGCAGATCAGGATGGTCCGCAAACAGCACCCCATAAAGATCGTAAATCTCGCGCTCATACCAATTGGCGGCTGGAAATACGGAAATTGCCGATGGCACAGGCGTCCGCTCATCCGCCTCAAAGGTTACGCGGATACGCTGGTTGTGCTTAGGCGACAGAAGATGCCAGACAAGATCGAACCGCTTTTCGCGGGCCGGATAATCTGCACCCGCCAAATCCGTGAAATTGATGAAGTTAAACCGCACATCGTCCCGTAAAGTTCTTAAAACCTTCAGCGTTTCCGACGCTTCCGCCCGCACATTCAGCTCGCCATAAGCGACCTCAAAGCCCGTCACCGCGCCCGGAAGGGCTGCAACAATCGCCTCGCCCAAAGAGTTCAACGTCTCAGTCATCGGATCCGAACCCTGCCTTACCGTTCAATCGTGCCGACGCGGCGGATCTTCTTCTGAAGAAGAAGCACGCCATAGAGGAGCGCCTCAGCTGTTGGAGGGCAGCCGGGGACATAGATATCCACCGGAACAACCCGATCGCAGCCGCGCACAACCGAGTAGGAATAATGGTAATACCCGCCGCCATTCGCGCAGGAACCCATCGAGATAACGTAACGCGGCTCCGGCATCTGGTCATAGACCTTGCGGAGCGCGGGGGCCATTTTGTTCGTCAGCGTGCCAGCAACGATCATCACGTCCGACTGACGTGGCGAAGCGCGCGGCGCAAAACCGAAACGTTCGACGTCATAACGCGGCATGGAAAGCTGCATCATCTCGACCGCGCAGCAGGCGAGACCGAAGGTCATCCACATCAACGAGCCGGTACGCGCCCAATGGATCAGATCGTCGGTCGAGGTGACCAAAAAACCCTTATCGCCCAATTCGGCGCTGACTTCTGTAAAAAACGGATCATTCGCGCCAATCGGCTTGCCCGTTGACGGATCAAGAATACCGCGTGGCGCTTCGGCAACCAAAGTGCCGGATTGTGGGGTCAATCCCATTCGAGAGCACCCTTCTTCCATTCATAAACAAATCCGATGGTCAAAACGCCTAAAAACAGCATCATTGACCAGAAACCGAGCAATCCAACACTTTTAAAAGCCACCGCCCATGGAAATAGGAAGGCGACCTCAAGGTCGAAAATGATAAAAAGGATCGAGACCAGATAGAACCGCACGTCAAATTTCATGCGCGCGTCATCGAAAGCATTGAAGCCGCACTCGTAGGCAGAAAGCTTTTCTGCATCGGGCTTCGCGTAAGCAACCAAAAAAGGAATAACCAGCAAAGCTATGCCAATCACCAGGCTAAGCCCAATGAAGACGACAAGCGGCAAATAGTCGACGAGCAAATGATCGATCGTCTGTCCCATGCTGTTCCACTCCGTTCTGGCCCTTAGCGTCTTCATATCCATGAACACCGCTTTGGCTCTCGGACCGGATCCTCTATCGAAAAGCGGTTAAAATACCCCTTACCCGCTAGACTCAATTCACCGATCACCCGTGTTGGCAGACGATTAGCCCACCCTTTGTTGCAGCGCAAGGTGACATGTTGCCCATTTTGCTCATGAATTGCCCGAATTTCCACATGGGCTTTCGGGCCAATGAGGACGCGCAGCCGAACCACGCCCCCTCTTGTCGTTCGCCTCAATTCACGCGATACACCAAGCAAGAGACATATAAAATCCATTGGGAGACGTAAAATGGCAAATCAGATCGATGCTAAAGGACAATTCGCGGTTGTAACCGGTGCAGCGCAAGGGATCGGCTATGCCGTTGCCGCCCGCCTCACCCAATCCGGCGCAAGGGTTGCGCTATGGGATCGGGATGAAAAGCTGGCCCAAGAAGCTTCCAAATCATTAGAAGGTTCAATCGTTATCAAGGTTGAACAATCCGATGCCGCCTCCGTTGCGGCCGCCGCCGAAGCGACGGTAAAAGCCTTCGGACGGATCGATATCATGGTAAATAATGCCGGTATCGCGGGACCCAATATGCCGGTAGCGGATTATCCGCTCGATGCGTGGCACGATATTATCAACATTAACCTCAACGGCGTGTTTTATTGCTGCAAATACGTCGTTCCGACGATGAAAGCCCAAGGTTATGGCCGGATCGTGAATATTGCTTCCATCGCCGGCAAAGAAGGCAATCCGAACGCTTCTGCTTATTCCGCCTCTAAAGCTGGTGTCATTGCCTTGACCAAATCGCTCGGCAAGGAGCTCGCTGGACAGGATATTGCCGTTAATTGCGTAACGCCCGCCGCCGCCAAAACGGCCATTTTTGATCAGATGAAGCAAGAACATATCGATTATATGCTCTCGCGTATCCCACGGGGCCGCTTCCTGCAGGTCGACGAGGCCGCAGCGATGATTGCCTGGCTGTGCTCCAAGGACAATTCATTTACAACCGCAGGTGTATTTGATCTGTCCGGCGGCCGCGCCACCTATTGATCTTAACCAGATCTTTTTAAATTGCCGTTACGTTAACTAACGCCCATAATGGGGCGTTAGTGAGGGTAATGTGACGCTTTTTACGGCTCTAAAAGACGCAAACATTCTCGTAACCGGTCACTCTGGCTTTACAGGCGGCTGGGTGTGTCATGTCTTGAAACAGTTTGGCGCCCAAATTCACGGATTGGCGCTACCCCCACTCACCCATCCGTCGATGTTCGACTTAACCAAGGTCGAGACGCTCTTAACCAGCCAGAAATGGATCGATATCGCCCATGATAAGGCCGTATTAGACCATGTCGCCGATATTAAACCAGACGCCATTCTGCATTTGGCCGCGCAACCGCTCGTGTTGCCGTCCTATGCCGATCCCATTGGTACGTTCAGGACCAATGTTTTAGGTACCGTGAACGTTCTGGAAGCCGCGCGACAAACCGCCTCTGTTAAAGGCATCGTCGCGATTACAACCGATAAAGTGTATGCCAATTCGGAAAGTGGACTGCCGTTCAAAGAAGGGGCACGGCTTGGGGGGCATGATCCCTACTCGGCTTCGAAAGCGGCGGCTGAAATGGCGATTGACGGCTACCGCCGTTCCCTGCCCTCCTGGCGACGGAAAATGGTGATCGATACCGCCCGAGGTGGAAATATTATTGGCGGCGGCGACTGGTCCGAACACCGGCTTATCCCTGATTATGCTCGGGCTATATTGAACAACAAACCCATCGCCATCCGTAATCCGCGGGCCTTACGCCCGTGGCAACATGTGCTGTGTCTCGTCCATGGATATCTTATTCTTCTGGACCGAATCTTATCGGGCGAGACCGCAAAAACAGCCGAAAGCCACGGTGAAGCGTGGAATTTTGGACCCGCCGCGACCGATTGTGTAACAGTCCATACGGTTTTGGAAAAATTGGCGCGCTATTGGTCACCTGCCGATCTTACCTTCGAACGCGGTGAGCAATATGAGGCCAAAAATTTGATGATCAACTCCTCCAAAGCCGCGCAGCATGTGGGCTGGCGCCCCGCCTATTCGTTCGACGAGTCGCTGGCGCTGACGGCCCAATGGTACAAAACATACCAGCTAAACCCTGACGATTTACCGGCGCTAACGGAAACTCAACTCATTCAATATTTTGAGAAAATCGAACAAACATCGTCAATTCAATAAAATTCGAGCCAATATTTTTTCACTTCGCAAAGCAGTTTTATTGAGGATTTTCTCATTCTTTTCTTATTAGAAAGCGATATATGACGTAACGTCATTTAAATTACGC
The DNA here is from genome assembly GCA_036758905.1 of Beijerinckiaceae bacterium. GTDB lineage: Bacteria > Pseudomonadota > Alphaproteobacteria > Rhizobiales > Beijerinckiaceae > CAIUPE01. Next base: position 4,403 of record DAIOVR010000112.1, read on the forward strand.
TTTCGAGTAGGATCTTACCCTTGATGATTGACACGGCGGTGATACTCGCTGGCGGCTTTGGAACCCGCCTTTCTGAGGAAACAGGACTTCGCCCGAAACCGCTTGTAGAAATCGGCGGTGCTCCGATTCTTTGGCACATCATGAAGATCTATTACCATCAAGGAGTAAAAAACTTCGTGATCTGCCTTGGATATAAAGGATATTTGATCAAGGAATTTTTTGCCAATTACCTCCTGCATCGTTCGGATGTAACTTTCGATTTCTCGGGCGACACGATCCATTACCACAATCGTCGCGCCGAAGACTGGAAAGTCACACTCGTTGACACAGGCGATTCCACCATGACCGGTGGGCGCCTGAAGCGGGTTCAACCGTTACTCCAGAATGAACACTTCCATATGACCTACGGCGACGGGCTCGCCAATATCGATCTTGAACGCCTTATCCAACACCATGCCGGCGCAAACCGGAAGGCAACGGTAACCTCCGTCCGTCCCCCCGGACGGTTCGGTGCACTTGACCTTGATGACGAAGGCAGCGTGAAGGGTTTTGTCGAAAAGCCCAGCGGCGATGGCGGATATATCAATGGCGGTTTTTTTATTCTCTCCCCGGAAACACTAAATGAAATCGACGGAGATATGACCGTTTGGGAGGGTAAGCCTCTCGAGACCTTAGCCAAATCCGGCCAACTCGCAGCCTATCGCCATGACGGCTTCTGGCAACCGATGGATACGTTGCGCGATAAAAATTATCTGGAGGATTTGTGGCAGTCGGGCCAAGCGCCTTGGAAAACTTGGCGATGAGCGCCATTTCTTCTCGTCAGCCGTCATGCCGCCATTGTTCTACGCCTCTTTCTTTGGTGATGGCTGATCTTGGCACGACGCCTATCGCGAATGATTATATTGAGCCAGAAGCGCTCGAGCATAAGGAAGCGCGTTATCCCTTACGAGTTTTCGTCTGTCAGTCCTGCTGGCTTGTTCAGCTCGAAGATTTCATCCAGCCGGACGACGTATTTTCACCTCATTATGCCTATCAATCCTCAATGTCGGAAAGCTGGCTTAAACACGCGCGGCATTATGTAGAATTTATAATCAAAAAATTGGCTCTCGGCCCGCAGAGCCATGTTGTCGAGCTTGCCAGCAATGATGGCTATTTATTGCAGTATTTTAAATCGGCGGGCGTGCCTATTACCGGCATCGAACCGGCAAAAGACGTTGCTGAAATTGCACGAGAAAAGCGTGGAGTTCCCACTATTGAAGCCTTTTTCACGGAAGCTGAGGCAAGGCACCTGCTTAGTACGATCGGGTCGGCAGACCTGATTATTGCCAATAATGTTTTAGCCCATGTGCCCGACATTAATGATTTTGTTTTAGGCGTCCGCACCCTTCTCAAACCAACAGGAACGGCAACCTTTGAATTTCCGCATCTGCTTAATTTGCTCGAATTTTGCCAATTCGACACGATTTATCACGAGCATTTTTCTTATTTATCCCTGAAAGCGCTCGAAGCCATTTTGGCCAGAGCAAAGCTCAAAGCGTTTCATGTGGAAGAGCTATCAACCCATGGCGGCTCGTTGCGCTTATACGTTACCCACCAAACAGCACCTTTCGATGAAACCTCCGAGCTTCATAATCTTCGGAAAAAAGAAGAGCGGGCGAGGCTTGATCAAGATGCGCCCTATCTCGCCTTTTTTTCAAAGATGGTAACGATCAAAAAGCAGCTTATCGAGCTCTTAAATCACATTAAGACCGATAGAAAAACGATTGCCGCCTACGGCGCGCCAGCCAAAGGCAATACGCTTTTAAATTATTGCGGGATTGGTCGCGAGCTGATTGATTTTACCGTTGATCGCGCTCCTTCGAAGCAAGGGAAATACCTTCCCGGTTCGCGTATTCCGATCCTATCTCCAGAAGCTATTGCAGAGCGTAAGCCCGATTATGTTCTCATTCTCCCATGGAACTTAAAATCGGAAATCACCGCATCCCTTGACTATATTCGCTCATGGGGCGGGCAATTTATCGTCCCCATTCCCACACCAACAATACTCGATTGGAGTGGAAATGGTCATTGAAGAAACGCCTCTAAAAGACTGTTATCGTGTATCTTTTTTAAAGAAAAGTGATGCGCGTGGAAGCTTTGTGCGCAGCTTTGATCGTTCAGCCTTTGCAAAGATTGGTTTTCATACGACGGTCGATCACAGCGCGGAAGCCTATAACCCGAATTGTTTGACGTTGCGGGGCATGCATTTTCAAAGCAACCCGATGCCAGACGCCAAGCTGGTTCGGTGCACAAGTGGGGCCGCTTTTGACGTTGTTGTTGACCTTAGGCCAAATTCACCGAGCTATAAGCAATGGTTCAGCATCATTTTAAAGGCGGACGAAAGCCATAAAGCCATTTTTATTCCTGAGGGCTTCGCCCATGGCTATCTGACGCTATTCGCGAATACCACACTGTCCTACCATCTATTCTCCCCCTATGAGGGCCAACTTCAACGCGGCTTTCGATTTGATGATCCCGAGATTGGTATTGAATGGCCATCGCCTCCAAAAATCATCGGAGAGCGGGATAAGGGGTTGCCCTACTTTTCAAAGATCGAACCTGAATTCAAATCGATATCATCATGATTTCAGGCAAAAAGCGCTTATTGATTACTGGCGCATCGGGATTTATCGGATCGCATCTACTCACCATCCTTGGAAACATGGATCAATGGGCTGAAATTCACGCGCTAAGCCGTATGCCGGTCGTTAATATGCCAATAAACCACAGGGTCGTTTGGCACCAAGCCGATTTATTAGCTGACGACAGGCCAACGGAATTAATCCATCAGATTAAGCCGAGCCATGTTGTCCACGCCGCGTGGATAACCGAACATGGCGCTTTCTGGGAGCATCAGGTTAATTCGGCATGGCTGGCCGCCAGCCTGAACTTGGCCGAAGCTTTCATGCTATCGGGTGGCGAGCGTTTCATTACCCTCGGATCGGTGGCCGAATATGATTGGACCCAAGGCCGGATGATCGAAGGTCATACCCCAGAAACACCTTCAACCCTTTATGGCCAAGCCAAACTCGCATTTCATCACGCACTTACCGAACATAATAAAAGGGGCCATTTCTCGTCTGCCACGTGTCGAATCTTCTACACCTATGGCCCGTTCGAGAATCCGAAGCGTCTTGTTCCACTGGCTTGCCGATCCCTTATCACCGAGCGTTCCGAAGCCTTTGGATCAGGATCGCTATGGCGAGATTACATTCATGTTAGCGATCTAGTCAGAGGTATTGCCGCGGTATTGCACTCCGATCTCGAAGGAGCGGTTAATATCGGATCCGGCGCGCCCGTTCGGATTTCTTTTCTTTTGGACCAGCTAGAAAAATTGAGCCACAAACCCGGCTTTTTGAAGCGGGGTCAACAGGCTGATCTAGGTAATGAGGTAATGATGCTATTTGCAGATGTCTGCCGGCTTGGAAAGCTCGGATGGCGCCCCATCGTCTCTTTCGAAGAAGGGCTCAATCATACCATCCAATGGTGGCGGCAACGATTAATTGGCTGCCCCGACCTCAATCAGGAACGGCAAGTTTTAAAGATTTGAAACGGCCAAAGCCTCAGCAGGCACGCGCGTAAACGCTCTTAA
>DAIOVR010000113.1:0-2021 GCA_036758905.1 Beijerinckiaceae bacterium
GCGCCTGAGGCGATGAAAGCGCGAACAGCCTCATCCGGATTCATATGCTGCTCGGCCATAAACCAACGCGGCTCATAAGCCCCGATGGGTAAGATCGCGAGTTTGATCAGCCCATGCTTTTCGCGCACCGCAGGAAAAATCTTGCCATCGTGAAAGCCGGTATCACCAATATGATAAATCTTGCCGCTAGGCGTTTCGATAACAAAAGCCGCCCATAGAGCGCGCAGCCGATCCCGTATGCCACGCGCGGACCAGTGATAGGCCTCTTCGAGGTGCACACAGACGCCATTGCCTAAATCGACGCGGTCTCCCCAATCATGGGCTTCAACCCGAATATCGCTATGGGCCGTCTTAATGATCGTATCATTGCCGAGCGGTGTAATAATACGCGGTGCGTGGTCGGCATGGAGCCGACGCAAGGTTGTGATGTCGAGGTGATCATAATGATTGTGGGAAACCAAAACGACATCAATCGGCGGCAACCGTGCAAAATCAATCCCGGGCGCGTTGACGCGTTTAGGTCCGGCAAACCGGAGGGGGGACACGCGATCCGACCAAACCGGATCCAGAAGAATATTGAGACCCGCCGTTTGGATTAAAAAGCTCGCATGCCCGACAAAGCTGACCCGCATATCAAAACCGGTAATCCTGCGGGGTGGGCGGTCGGAAAAAGGACTTGGGTGATCTTTGGGCCAACGTTCAGAGCGCCGCTCCAACATCCATTTCAGCAAATCCGACGAGGATTTAGCCCAGCGGCGGCCGGGATTAAAGAAATGCTCGCCATCGAAATGATCAGAAATGGGCCCCTGATAATAGGGGTTGCGGCTTTTGCGTGTGGGGGAGGAATCATTCGTCATCTGGCTACAAGATGGGTAGTTATCTGTCTTATGTCAAAGAATTAAGACGTTTCTTCGTTCCGCATAAAGTCGTTCTTGCCTGATGAAGCTTAGCCTCATACACAGGCTCATCTTGTCAATTTCATCATGAAAGCGAATGAAACCATGAATCTTTCGGCCATTTCATTAGGTGCCAATGCCCCGGATGACGTGAATGTTATCATTGAAGTCCCGATTGGCGGGGAGCCCATCAAGTATGAAATGGACAAAGAAGCGGGCGCGTTGGTCGTGGATCGCTTTTTATATACGTCGATGCGGTATCCTGGAAATTATGGGTTTATTCCCAATACGCTGTCGGACGATGGCGACCCGTGCGACGTGATTGTAGCCAATACACGCGCCATTATCCCCGGTGCCATTATGAGCGTTAAACCTGTCGGTGTCCTCATTATGGAGGACGAGGCAGGGCAAGACGAGAAAATTGTCGCGGTGCCGAGCGTCAAGCTGACGCGGCGCTACGAGAAAGTTGAAAATTATACCGATTTGCCTGAAATCACCTTGCATCAGATCGAGCATTTCTTTGAACATTACAAAGATCTCGAACCGGGTAAATGGGTCAAGATTGTCCGTTGGGGCGATGCGGCGGAAGCCAAAAAACTAATTTTGGAAGGCGTAGAACGGGCAAAAAAGCATAAATAAGCTGGGACGTGTCATTTTCCGGCCATGTTTGCCTGACCTTGTGCGGGGCAGTATGATTGCATCATCGCTTTAGGATTTAAGGAATCTGATGTTTCTATTGCGCCGCTACATCCCCTCTTTTGCTCTCCTCGCGCTGCTGGTTTTAAGCAGTTCATCCTTTTCGGTTGCGCAAGAACAATCGGCGATACGCTCGCGGCTCGATGGTTTGCGGCTTCAGCTTGATCAGATCGAGACCTCTGTCACGACGCGCGTGACGTCCGATCTGACGCTGCAGGAAAACCGCAAGCAGATTGACGAGATCGCAGCCGATATCAAAACCGTTGCTGACGAGCAGGCGCCGCGCGCTGATGCTGTGCGGTCCCGCTTGAAGGAATTGGGACCACGTCCCGACGATAAGTCGCCGCCCGAAAGCCCTGAAATTAGCAAAGAGCGAGATGATCGCGAAAAAGCCGTAAAGGATGTCGAGGAAACGGTAAAGCTTGCCCG
>DAIOVR010000113.1:2121-7942 GCA_036758905.1 Beijerinckiaceae bacterium
CAGGCGATTAACGGTGCGGATATTTTACCACCGCGCGTCGAAAAAGTGATGCTTATCGTTTTGCATGGTGCTGTTTTTGTCAGCCTCATCAGAGGTCTTGCCGAAGGACTTCTTGCTACCGCAAAACCGGAATGGCGTCTCTTAACGCTGCCTAATCGAACAGCCTTTAGACTATCCGCGCTTGCGGGTCAGGTAAGCTTGATCATCGTCATCGGTCGTATCGTCGAAGGAGTAACCCAAGCCATTGCTGCGGGCCTCGCGCTTTCTGTTTTATCAAAATCATTATTTGCACTTCTGGTGGCTTGCATTTTGGCGGCAGGACTTCATGCGATCAAACCGGAAGAACAACCATCCACCAATGCTGATTCTAACGGTTCAGAAACACGACCAATGTGGATCGTTATTGCCCGGATGTTTGCGTGGCTAATTGTATTTGGCATTTTGGTTGCCGTTTTGTTTGGCTATTCAGCACTCGCCGCATTTTTGAGTGATCAGCTTGCAACGCTTTCCATATTGGCAACACTAACATTTCTTGCGATCCATCTTTCAAGTTCGGTATTTGATCAATCGCTTCGCCCAGAAACAAAACTCTTTCGCTCCATACAGTCTGCTACGGGACTTTCGCGTCAATCGATTGAGCAATTGGCGGTTATTCTCTCTGGCATAACCCAATTACTCATCTTGGGTCTCAGCGCGACCTTTGCACTTGCCCCTTGGCGCGTCGATTCAGGCGATATTTTAATGCCGCTTCGTGCGGTTATTTTCGGCTTCACGATTGGCGATGTGACCATCTCTTTTGGTGCTGCTTTATTTGCTGTTGCGGTTTTAGGCGCGGGTATTCTTTTCACGCGTGGCATCCAGCGTTGGTTGAACAACACCTATTTGCCGCACACTTATCTTGATTCAGGATTACGCAATTCCATCGTAACCGGGGTCGGGTATCTGGGCTTTATTATTTCGATCGCCGTTGGTCTTAGCGTTCTCGGCTTAAGTCTCGAAAAAGTAACGATCGTTGCAGGCGCTTTATCCGTCGGTATCGGTTTTGGTCTGCAGTCGATCGTCAATAATTTTGTCTCGGGATTGATCCTCTTATGGGAGCGCGGTATCCGCGTCGGCGATTGGATCGTTGTGGGCGATGAGCAGGGGCTCGTTAAGCGCATCAATGTGCGCGCAACAGAAATCGAGACTTTTGATCGTTCTATCCTGATCGTCCCCAATTCCAGTCTCGTTTCGGGTAATGTGAAAAACAGGGTGCATAATGATCGTACGGGGCGCGTCGTCGTCACCGTTCCCGTTGCCCGAGATGCTGATCCCGATCTGGTCATTCGCCTTATTTCGGATGTAGCGGCCGCAAATACCGTTATTTTGAAAGAGCCTTCTTTTGCGGTTTTATTCCGCAAACTTGGTGAAGCCGTCAAAGAATTCGAATTAATTTGCTTCGTCGCTGATGTTGATCAAACAGGAAAAGTCGGCAGCGATTTATTGCTCGCCATCGACATAGCACTGCGCGCCCATGGGCTCGGTGATATTGTCCATAAAACGATTTTTGTTTCGGAGCCTAAACCGGCTGAGGCTTAAGACCTCAGCCCTTCTTACCCTTCGATTCCATTTCGGCCTTCAGAGCGAGCAGCTTTGCGAAAGGTGAATCCGGATCCGGTGCCTTATTGTCCGCGCGCGCCTTAGGCGGATCCTGCCAACCACGATTTTCCTGCGGACGACGATCGTTCCGCTTATCATCGCGGCGCGGCGGACGTGGTCCACGACGCTCATCTGAGCCTTCGGCGCGGGGTTTACGTTGATCTCTGTTCTGATCATCCCCTGTGCGCTTTTCACGCTCATGACGCGGGCGATCATGTTTAGGACGGTCATTCTTGCTGGCGTCAGCGGAAGCGTCTGCTGGCGCTTCACCGGATGAGGTGGGGCGTTGCGCTTGTGGCTTATTTCTTTGATGCCGTGGTGCATGGGGCCGCTGACGATGCTGCCGCCAGACTTCGATCATAACGGGTTCTGCCGCTTCCGTTACTTCAGCAACAATTTCGACAACAGGAACATGTTCAGCAGGAGCCGTTTCAACGAGGGCTTCGGGTTCACTCGCTTCAGCGTCATCGGGGGCCACCGCAGCCTCAGTTGCTGCCGCTGAAATAGGCTCCATTGAAGCAGGCTTTGCCAATTCTTTTGTTATCGCAGGTCCAGTGCGGCGCTCCATGACATAGCCGAGCGATTTGAGAATGGAGGCGAAATCTTCGCCCGCGCATCCGCAAAGCGACGTCATCGCAATGGTAGGAACAAACGCATCACCATCGGCGGCACCTGCTGGTGGCTCACCAACGGTCACACCTGGCCGATATTGAATGGCGGGACGGATCAAATCGGCTAAACGTTCCAAAATATCGACGCGTACAGCACGTGTGCCGCAAACACGGAAACCCGCAGCCCGATAGAGCGCTTTGGGTGTTTCCTCGTTCACCGGAATGGATGTGCGGCCTGACGCTGCCAGATGAAGAATATCATCAAGGCCCGTTATTTCAGCGCCACCTTCCTTTAATGCCCAGAGCTGACACGCTAAGCCGCGCGGTGCAGGTTTAAGGAGCGTTGGCACAGTAAGATGATACGCGCCAAAGCGAACACCCAAAGAACGCAACGCAGCGCGCTGGTCTTGATCAAGCGTTTTGAGATCATCGGCAACGCGCGTGCGATCCAGCACGCCAAGCGATTCAGCCGTTTGAAACGCAATACCACGTGCAATACCCGTTAGCGTCTCGGCTGCTTCAAGCTTTAAGAGTGGTCCAAGCAGTTTTTCAACATGCGCCTTGATCCAAAGATCGATCCTTGTCTGCACGAGTTCGCGCGAAGGACCATCAAGATGTTCGTCTGCAAGTATGCGGAGACGCGGTTCGAGAATTTTTTCTCCGGCGGAGAGTTTGGCAATCGGCTCACCAAGGAACCGAAGCGATCCATCATTGCTCAGCGCAAATGCGTCATCAACAGCATTTGAAACGCGTGTCGCACGATTGGAGAATTCGCTCGCCAGCGCTTTGAGCGCCGCTGCCCGAAGGGCTTTTCCCTCCGTTGTGCCATTGTCGGATTCGGGAATAAATTGAAATCCAATCAGGCGACCAACAGGATGAGCCTCGACAAGTACATCGCCTGTCGCCGTAATTTCCGCTTCGAGCATCGCATTCTCTCTAAGTCGCCGCATCAACACACTGGTGCGACGATCCACAAATCGTTGGGCCAAACGCTCGTGTAGAGCATCTGACAATCCATCTTCTACCTGTCGCGTGACCTCCTGCCAATGCAAAGGATCACGTAACCAGTCATTTCGATTAGCAACAAAAGTCCAAGTGCGCACCTGTGCAATGCGGGCTGATAACGTATCAATGTCGCCATCGGTCCGGTCGATTTCGGCGATCTGGCGCTTGAACCAGTCATCTGGTACCCGCCCGCGCTGCCTTAAAAAGGTATAAAGCGTATTGACCAAATCCGCATGCGCTTGTGGTGAAACCTTACGATAATCGGGAACTTGGCAAACTTCCCATAGTCTTTCGACGTTATTCTGGCCAATTGCGAGGGATTTAACCTCTGGGTCACGCGCGGCCGCTTCAAGCGAGCGGAGGTCATCGGCCAGTGGTGCACGCGTCAGTCCGGGTTCAGTCGGCACCCGGTCAAGCGAGTTGAGCAGCGCCGATACGCTTGAAAAATCAAGCACAGTGTTGCGCCATTGCAACATAGGCATTTGTTCAAACCGGTGCGCTTCAAGGGCTTCGACCAATTCAGGCTCAAATCCGGGGCATCTTCCGGTCGATCCAAAGGTGCCATCGCGCAAATGGCGTCCCGCTCGTCCGGCAATTTGACCGAATTCGGCTGGTAAGAGGCGCCTGAACTTCGTGCCATCAAATTTGCGGTCACCGGCAAAGGCCACATGGTCGACATCGAGGTTGAGACCCATCCCAACGGCATCGGTCGCAATCAGATAATCGACATCTCCCGATTGAAACAAGGCCACTTGGGCGTTTCGCGTACGCGGCGAAAGCGCGCCAAGCACCACTGCGGCACCACCGCTTTGCCGACGGATGAGTTCGGCGATCGCGTAAACTTCTTCGGCCGAAAACGCGACAATCGCGCTTCGGCGGGGTAGGCGGCTGATTTTTTTCTCACCCGCGAAAGTAAGCTGCGAAAGGCGCGGTCGGGAGGTAATATTGACGCCGGGGATCAATTCCTCGATCCGCGCCCGCATGGTGTCGGCACCGATCAGCATCGTCTCGGCATAGCCACGCAGATTGAGAATTCGATCGGTAAAGACATGCCCTCGGTCAAAATCGGCGGCCAATTGTATCTCGTCGATCGCTACAAAAGAAACGTCGATATCGCGCGGCATCGCCTCGACCGTGCAAATCCAGTAACGCGCACCGGGCGGCTTTATCTTTTCTTCGCCCGTAATAAGCGCAACAGCGGGGGCGCCGACTTTATCCACTACCCGGCCATAGACTTCGCGCGCCAAAAGCCTGAGCGGCAAGCCGATCATACCTGAAGGATGACCCAACATACGCTCGATAGCGAGGTGCGTTTTACCCGTGTTCGTTGGCCCTAAAATGGCGGTGACGCCACGGGCCCGCATCGCGGGTGGCAAGGATGTGAAGGCCATTATTGATCACTCAACGAGGCCGACCCTAAAGGCCGACTTGTCCCGATATGACACATAATTTAGCAAGCCTGTTAACGAAACGAACGTGGCAGGAACGAAACGCGCCCGAATCGGCGAGAATCTGATTCGTTTGATGGAAATTGAGGCCCAATCTGTGGATAACTTGTCCTAATCATTGTTCTTTGCCCCTTCTTGTTCCCTATCGTCATTAACGAATTCAGCCACTGCTCCTTTTCCGAGAAGTTTCAAAAAGCTTAATTTCGGTAGGGCTGAAATTCTCATGCTCGTTAATGAATAGTGCGAAGCATGAACGAAGCAGGTCCGAATCGGCAAAAAACTGATTCGTTTTCGGCTAAATTGTCTCTTTTAGGGCACGAAACAGCGGTAGATCATGGATAATCCGTCCGCAAATAAGCAGGGATTTTAATCAATTTGTCTCGAAATGGGACGGGTTGCTTATTGCGCGGCCGTTTGGGAACTTGGCGGTGCTAGGCCGTCAACCTTTTCAGCCCTCAGTCTTAGATTGCCGATCAAGGTTGCAACCGAGATCTCTAAAGGAACCATATAGGCTTTGCCGGGAATGGGTGCGAGGGTCACCATAATATCGCGGTTGTTTTCCATGTAAGTGACATTGGTCTTTTTAGCCCGATGGCCGGAAATCGCGGTATAGCGGACCAAGCAACTGATCACCGGACCTTTATAGCCGACCGTTTCATAAATTTGATCGGCATCAGGCAGCAAAGTGATATCGAAACGGCCGGCCCCGTCAAAAACGGGGATCACATGGTCGCAATTGCCATTTGCCGTCGGGTGAGCCGATGCCGAGGGGATTAAAAAGCCGCTGAGCGGATCGATGATCCCTTTTTTATGTTCTGGCAGAACGGGTACCCGATCAGCCCGTTCCGGCAATGGCGGGTCGAGTTCGGCATTAACCACATTGCCGCCTGACATTTTCATATCCACCCGCTGCGGATCGTCAGGATGATGGACCGTCAGATTATAATGCTGGGCGAGAAGACGGGTGCCGGTATCGATACCATCAGCATCGGCCGAGAGGTCGGGGGCAAAGAACATTCGGACAAGTCCGGCAAATTCCGCGGCTAGGTGTAAATGATAGCTCGACCCTTTGAAGCTTTGCGAAAATCGGGCTGTTCCAATCGGAAGATACGCAATCGA
>DAIOVR010000114.1:0-2421 GCA_036758905.1 Beijerinckiaceae bacterium
TCATGGAACCCATGAACTTAACACAGACTGAACTTGCGGAAGCTATGGGAGTTCCGCGGAGGCTTGTAAATGAATTATGTCGCAATAGGCGTGGCATCTCGGTTCAAACTGCACTGATTTTAGCACATGTGCTAGGCACCACGGCAGACTTTTGGCTTAACCTCCAAAAGAGAAATGATCTTTGGGAAGCAATTAACTCGACCGAGCTAAAAAATAGATTAGTAAACGCCAGGCAACTTTCAACGGCTGTTTGATACAAAAATATTAAAAAAATGTATGCACATGCAAAACTAGCTATCAGCGGAAAAAGCGTACCACAACAATCTCCAAATCCCCTGCTGGCCCCGTCAGCGCTCGACGATAATCTAAGCTGACAATCCAATGATCGCCAAGATAATGCGCCTCAAGGCCAAGCATCTGGGAGCAAGATCGTCTGCCTATAGGCCCATTCTCGGGAGAAAGTCCCCTCCCTGAAAAAGGAAAATGGACGGCACGGATACGAAGCGTTAGTAATTGAAGCAACCTTCGGCAAATAAAATATGGCGTCCTGCCGCGGCTTGAGCACCAGCGGATCTTAATTCCAAATCATTCTATTTAGAAAACCAGGCCATATACAGGTTCATGGTTTCCATTGTTCGGGCTGAGTAGATTTCGGACGAGAACCCCATTTTGTTCATGTGTTCAACAAGCTGAGGTAATTTGTGGGGTATTTCTGGTGCCTCGTGTATTTCACAAACAACACGCGGGATATGATCAAAAATAGTGCTGTCGAGATTAAAAAGAATTTCATACTCGCCACCCTCACAATCTAATTTTAGAAGTGAAATATTTCTGATGGAGTAGTCTAAAATACAATTTATAATGGTTGTACACACGACCTGCTTCTGCTCACCAATTCCATTAAAATCGGTTGCGAAGAGAGAGTGGCGTGCGTCTGTTTTATTGCTCACGGTAAATAGGCGCGGTTCGTCATCCATCGCGACGGCCTTTCTTACCGGCATCACGTGACGCATCTTATTAATTTCGAGATTTCGCATTAAGTATTCAAAATTCAGTTCATTTGGCTCAAAGGCAACAACCTTCTTGGCAAACTTTCCCGCGAGTGCAGAAAAAAAGCCTTTGTGGCCTCCAACTTCAATGACTTCACCGCCTTCAATATATTTCAACAGCCTATCACGCTGATAGGCGTCGCCGTCGCCGTAAATTTCATTAAAAACGTATAGATCGCTTTCAGTGTCACCAATGAAGGCTAAGTCATATTCTTTTGAATAAATATCCATTGTCGATATTACCTTTTTATTTAAAAAAATCTCGAATATTAAGCTTAATTACAAAGCTGCAATTTGTGCCGACGAGAGTAAGCTAAATTGTGTTGACGTCCAGTTGGCTATTTGGCTTGAGCTCAGTCCAGAAATTAACGAAGGCGACAAGGCCTGAACCTGTGCGCTCGACAGTGTATCCATCTGTGCCTGCGTCACGCCGGAAACCTGAGAAGAGGTTAACGCAGCAATTTGGCTTGTGGTAAGACTTTTTACTTGCGCGGTAGTTATGCCCGCGACTTGTGCCGTTGAGAGTGCGGCAATGTCGGCCGCCGGGATGCTTGCAAAATTAGCCGAGCTGATCGCGCCGAGTTGGCCGGCAGAGAGCGACTTAACTTGCGTCGTTGATAAGGCGTTCAGCTGGCCCGTCGTCAGGCTTCCCACTTGCGACGTCGTCAAGCCTGTAACCTGCGAAGAGGTGAGCGCGGCAATCTGGGTGGAGCCGAGCGCTGCCACATTGGTCGTGCTCACGGCACTAAGCTGAGCCGTCGACAGTGCAGAAACCTGCGAGCCGGTCAGGGTATTGAGTTGGCCCGTCGTGAGGCTTCCCACTTGCGAGGCCGTCAGGCCCTTCACTTGCGCGCTCGAAAGTGCCCCAATATCGGCCACGCCAAGCGTCGCCACATTGGCGGTACTGATCGCGTCAAGCTGGCCAACCGAGAGGCCGCCAATCTGTGACGTCGTCAAGCTGCCAAGCTGAGTGCTCGAAAGACCTGACACGACCGATGTCGAAAGACCCGAAACTGCCGAAGGCGACAAGGCCTGAACCTGGGCGCTCGACAATGCGCCAATCTGCGCCTGCGTAACCCCAGAAACTTGAGTAGAGGTGAGGGCCGCAATCTGACCAGATGTTAAATTGGCAACCTGCGACGTGGTCATGCCGGCCACTTGCGAGGAGGTCAGCGAGGCGACAATCGACGATGACAATATTTTAACATTGGCTGTACTGATCGCGTCGAGCTGTATCGTCGAAAGGCTAAGCACTTGCGTCGGCGTCAGCGCGTTCAATTGGCTCGTCGTCAAATTGCCAACCTGGGTAGAGGTCAAGCCCGCGACTTGTGCCGTTGAGAGTGCGGCAATGTCGGCCGCCGGGATGCTTGCA
>DAIOVR010000114.1:2521-7890 GCA_036758905.1 Beijerinckiaceae bacterium
GCCCGCGACTTGTGCCGTTGAGAGTGCGGCAATGTCGGCCGCCGGGATGCTTGCAAAATTAGCCGAGCTGATCGCGCCGAGTTGGCCGGCAGAGAGCGACTTAACTTGCGTCGTTGATAAGGCGTTCAGCTGGCCCGTCGTCAGGCTTCCCACTTGCGACGTCGTCAAGCCTGTAACCTGCGAAGAGGTGAGCGCGGCAATCTGGGTGGAGCCGAGCGCTGCCACATTGGTCGTGCTCACGGCACTAAGCTGAGCCGTCGACAGTGCAGAAACCTGCGAGCCGGTCAGGGTATTGAGTTGGCCCGTCGTGAGGCTTCCCACTTGCGAGGCCGTCAGGCCCTTCACTTGCGCGCTCGAAAGTGCCCCAATATCGGCCACGCCAAGCGTCGCCACATTGGCGGTACTGATCGCGTCAAGCTGGCCAACCGAGAGGCCGCCAATCTGTGACGTCGTCAAGCTGCCAAGCTGAGTGCTCGAAAGACCTGACACGACCGATGTCGAAAGACCCGAAACTGCCGAAGGCGACAAGGCCTGAACCTGGGCGCTCGACAATGCGCCAATCTGCGCCTGCGTAACCCCAGAAACTTGAGTAGAGGTGAGGGAACGCAGAACCGAATAGCTCAAATTAGAGATGTTATTCGACGCCAAGGCCGAAATTTGCATGGGCTTCAGCGAAACCGCTTGAGAAGAAGTCAGCAGCGCCAATTGAGACGAGCCAAAGGCCGGTATCTGGCTCGACTGGAAAGAGCCAATTTGCGTTGACGTCAGCGACGTAATGTCAGCCGACGGCAGGTTACTAATCTGATTGGCATTCAGGGCCGAGATCTGCGCTGAACTTAGGGCCCCAATTTGTGAGGGCGTCAGTGCATTGACCTGATCGGACGATAGCGCCCCAATTTGTGGCGCCGTAAAGGCTACAAACTGAGCAGACGTGAGATTGTTCAGTTGGCTTCCCGACATGGTCGCAATCTGCGCCGTCGACAATTGAGATAATTTTGACCCCGCAATTGCCGTAACGGCCGTCGAGCTAAGGGCCGACACCTTCGTGCCAAGCGCAACGAGTTCACCACCACTCAAGGCCGCAACCGCCGCCGTCGTTAATCCCGCCACCTGGTCTGTCGTAAGCGTCGCAATTTGCGCCGTCGTCATAATCGACGCGTTTGCGGCGACGGCAACGCTCGCGGCGCTGCCGAGTAAAGACAGATTAGTAACTGGGTAGGAAGTCGAAACCATTACATGTCTTTTGTCAGCGGTTAAAAATCGTCACTTCTTTGACGGCCACGGTTGGCCCCGCCCAACCTTAGCAATTAACGGGCCACGATGAATTGTGGCGGATCCCAGGCCGAAAGATCGGCACCTAGAAAACAACCCTGTAAATATCAACATTAATAAAATAGGAAATTATTCTTAAAATAGAAACG
The DNA here is from genome assembly GCA_036758905.1 of Beijerinckiaceae bacterium. Taxonomy (GTDB): domain Bacteria; phylum Pseudomonadota; class Alphaproteobacteria; order Rhizobiales; family Beijerinckiaceae; genus CAIUPE01. Next base: position 3,943 of record DAIOVR010000114.1, read on the forward strand.
AAAATCGATTTTGGCAGAACGAACCCAATTACTCCCCACGACCAGAAGGAATAGGAAAAAATCGAATATTTAGCTGTAAATTCGCTGTTATTTTCACCAAATTTGTCAAAGTCGAGATTAAGCTATGGTGAAAACGAAAAATCCTTGCGGCCGGCTCTTCACCCATGGAAATCTAAACACCTGAAGGAGCTTTCTCAAACTCGCTTCGGCTTCCTGGTGTCCATTAACGAAAACCAACGTTTCTTTTGACGTGCGTAAAGGAATTACATATACTTTTGGTTGTCTGAATTAACGGTACATTTGGGCAGTCACTGGAACGCGGCACAACGCCAAAAGGCCACGAATATGCGCAGTATCATCGATATTTTGTGGAAACGGGACAATAATTCTCCCGAAACACAGGCTGGCGACGCAGCGGAAGCTGCTTTTGCCCTTCTCGATGCAACGCCAGAATTGGCTGAACCCGAATCCGGTCTTGATTCGATCCAGCGCCTTGGCCAAGAAAACGAGACCTTCCGCCTGCTCTTTTTGAGTGCGCAAAATAAAATAGACGAACTTGAGAAGCTTAAAGTTGCCTTTGATCAGCTCAACGGCCCTCTCGAGCGCAATCTGCGCACGATTGAAGGGCTGAAGATTGAAAATACCGGACTTCGTTCCGGTCTTGTCGAGGCGCGCGATAAGATTACGCTTCTTCGGAACGAGGTTGCGGCATTTGAGCGCAAGCTTGACGAGCTCGACAATGAAAAGCTTGCCCTCGCACAAGACATCCGCGCATCGCGGGAAACGATCACTGCGCTGGATACTGTCCGGAACGAGCAGGCTCAGGAATTAACCGAAGCGCGCAGCAAATTGCTCGAATTCGAGCGGCAATTGCTCTACGCGACCGAATACCAGAAATCGCTTGAGCAGGACCAGCAGACGGCGCGTGACATGATCGTCACGAAGGACACGCAAATTGCCCAGTTCGATGCGGATATTACCCGCCTCAACGAAACAATTGCGATCCTTGAAGGCGAAAACACCAATCTCTCCGAGACTTTGTCTGGCCGCGTTGACGACTTCAACCGCACGTCCCGTCGCCTTACTGAGGTAGAGAACGACCTCGAATCGACCAGAAATCGCCTCAACCACACGCGCACTCTGCTCAATGAGACCAAAAACGAGCGGAAGGCCCTCGCCGACCAAATTGACGAGATTAATGCCCAATTCCAGGCAGAAAAGATTTCGCTGACGATGAAAGTCGACGCGATGCAGTCGCGCGTCACGCTGGGCGAGCGCCTGCTGACCGAGGCCCGCAATGCGCTGATCGCCAAAACCGATGAAATGCGGACGGCGGAGCGTCGTATTCTCGAAAATAACGTGGCGGTTACGAGCTTCGAGCAACGTCTTTCGAAGCAAAAGGCAACAATTGACGGGTTGGAACGTCAGGTTCGCGAATTGGAGCAATCCCGCGTTACCCTGATTGAGCGGGCGAATACGCTTACCAAGAACCTTAAGGCGCGTGATACCGCTTTGGCCAAGCTTGATGACCGTATCCCCGTTCTTATGGGCCGCATTGATCAGCTTGAATCCATGGCTGAGTCGAACCGGGCGACCTATCAATCGCGTGTTGACGAGCTCACCGCGGCGCTTGAAACCGAGCGTATGGCCCGCGCAGTCGCCGAAGGCGCCCTCGAAATGGCCCGTAAGGAACGCGGCGCGTTGCAGCGCGAATTGGTCCGCTCGGAAGGCGCGCCAAGGGTCACGGAAGTGGCGGATACGGTTCTCGACCTGAGTGCTAAACTTGGGCAGCAGAGCAGCGCGGATGGCACTACCGGCTGATTGTTGGAAATTATTTAAACCATTGAAAAGGCAGGAAAATTTAAAATTTTTCCTGCCTTTTCAATGTTAAGATCCTTAAAAAAATTTGTTTAAGATCAAAGTTTCCCTATTAACAAATCAGTAAACAAGGCGCAGTACTGTTGTGACGTTTTCGAACGTCAGTGAAAGTAAATGCCTTGAGTACTGCCATGTATACGGTCGTAGAGAAACGTCGCCAAAAGAGCGGCAAGACCTATTACGTTGTTTATCTTGGAACACGGGTCGTCATTATGACGTATCATCGCGATACGGCGATGGAATATCTTGAATTAAACAAGACGATTACATCGGCAGCGTGAAGCACGGCCAGGTTTGGCCGTTCCGCGAGATTGCCGTCCACCCCGCAATATGCAGTAATAGAAGTGCGGGATACGATAATCCCAAGCCCATCTTAGATAAGGAATGACCCATTATGGCTAAAGGCTATATGATTTCATGTTACCGCTCGATTTCTAACCCCGAAAAGCTGGCCGATTATGCCAAGCTGGCAGGCCCCGCGATCTTGGCGGCGGGCGGAAAATTCTTGGCGCGGGGCCCAGCCTCGAAAGCCATGGAAGATGGCATTATGGATCGTACCGTCATCATCGAATTTGAGACATTGGAAGCCGCGATGGCGCTCTATGACAGCCCGATGTACCAAGAGGCCGTCAAGGCGCTTGGCGAGGGTTCGGTCGTTCGCGATATGCGGATTGTTGAAGGCGTCTAACGCCTCTCTCGTAAGGCAGGCGGCAAAACCGCCTGACCTTTATTGAGCCAAAACGGTGATGCTGATCCGGCGGTTACGCGGATCAAGCGGGTTTTCCGCATTGAACGCTTCACGGTCGGCAACGCCCTCAATCTTCATAAACCGCTTCTCGTCAATTCCCTCGGCATTGAGGAAACGGCGTGTGGAGTCGGCGCGTTGGGCTGATAGGCGCCAATTGTTCATTTTGTCGGCCTGACTATAGGCAAATCCATCTGTGTGCCCGCGAATAGCGACCTTGTTCGGGATATCTTTGATCGATTTTGCGACATCCGCCATGACTTCCTGCGCCTTTGGCAGGAAATTAGTGGTGCCGATGGCGAACATGGCAAAATCCGATTGATCGATAATTTCTATCCTTAGACCTTCTTTATCGCGGACAAATTTCATCTGTCCGGCGATTTTTTTCAAATCCGGATTTTGATCCAGCGTGGCCTTGATATCCTTTTCGATTTTCTCAAAAGCCTTCTGATCAGCCGCCGCGGCGGCGGCCTTTTTCTGCTCTTCGGTCATTTCACCGGGCGTTGCTTTAGGTTGATCGCCAGAGGCCTGACCCGCGTCGGCCTTGCCTTGACCCTCGGCTTCGCCAGTCTTTGATGTGCCCGATTTGCCCTCCGGATCCTTCGTCTTGGCTCCAGTGCCAGACTGAGACGAGTCGCCGCCGGCCTTTTTGCCGTCGCTTGAACCCGATTTGCCGACCCCGTCATCGTTCTGCTCGGTCTGAGTTTGGACGCCCTCGGGCGCCTTGTTTCGGTCGGTTGAATCGGTTGAAGCTACCGGAACAACCGGCTGCATCATATTGTTGGATACGGCGGGATCTGGAAAGCCATCGGTTTCGCCAATGGTCTTACCCGCCATCAAGCCGGCCGTACCGGCAACATTGCTGAGAGTAAGTAGACTGGTCTTGGCTCTGAAATATTCACCAAGCCCTTTGCGCTGATCCTTGTTGGTTGCGCCCAACAGCCACATCAACAAAAAGAACGCCATCATCGCGGTCATCATGTCGGCGAGCGCGATCTTCCACGCGCCACCATGGCCGCCGCCATGGCCGCCCGCGACCTTCTTGAAGATGATCTCCGGTTTGGGTTCGGCCGCACCGTCTTTTGGCTTTTCGCTCATTGCGGCGCCTTTAACGTGGGAGCCGATTTATCACCGTCGCGGTATAACAAGGTCATGCTGATGCGACGGTTACGGACATCAAGCGGATCGGCGCCGTTATAAGGTTCTGTATCGGCTACGCCCTCAACACGCGCCATTTGGCTTTCTGGAACGCCAGCGCGAATGAGCACCTGACGGGTGCTTTCGGCGCGTTCGGCGGACAAAATCCAATTGTTGCTTTCGCTATC
>DAIOVR010000115.1:0-7752 GCA_036758905.1 Beijerinckiaceae bacterium
GAACAAGGCCGGTCAGGCGTCATGATGGTAACCCTCGCCCCCAATAAAGTATCAAGCGAACTTATCCGGCGCCTTACCAAGAGCGGCATCATCGTTAGCCTCGGTCACGCGGAGGCGACCGATCACGAAGCCTTCGCCGCGATCGATGCCGGGGCGACGGCCGTTACCCATCTTTATAATGCCATGAGCCCCTTAAACCACCGCGCGCCAGGCTTGGTCGGTGCCGCCCTTGCCGATCGGCGGGTTATCACAGGCCTCATCGCCGACGGCCACCATGTCGACCAAACCGCGATCCGCGTAGCCTTGGCGGCCAAGGGACCGTCCGGCATCGCGCTCGTGTCCGATGCCATGCCGCCCGCTGCGGGCGGAAACGATATTTTTGAATTACACGGACGCACGGCAACCCGCATCGGCACGAAACTGTCACTTCCAAACGGAACTTTAGCCGGATCGGCCATCACAATGCTCGATGCCGTGCATTATTTGGCAAAGGATGTGAAGGTCGAGCTGAAGCATGTCTTGCAAATGGCCACCTCGACGCCCGCCAAAATGCTACGCATTGACCACACCTTCGGACGACTGGCCAAAGGATACGCTTCAAGTCTCGTTCATCTTGCGGATGATTTAAAGGTAAAATCCGTTTGGATCGACGGTCTCAACGACCATTGATCCGACCCTTTAAGGTGCACCGTATACAGGTTGCCCCTTGATTATGTTGCAGTGCAACATAGATGTGGTAGACTACGGGTCAGAAAAAAAGGGAGCGGCGGCGATGAGCGGCGTCTGGAAGACCAAATACGGCTATCGGAAAGTCAAAGAAGCCGAACCAGAGCTGAAAGAAGCCATAGAAGCCGCGCGCGACATCACGGATGATCCTGCTGCCCAAGCCGAAATTGCCGCGGCACTTATGGGAATGGACGTCGAAGACGTCAAAAAAGAAGTCATGCGATCCGTCGCGCAACGCAAAATGACGCAAAGAGTAGCCACGATCTCGCGCGGCACAGCAAAGCCGGCTGTCGTCGTGGAACGGAACACAAGACGGCGCGTTCGCGTTTTCGACGTTTAATTCAGTTGTTCATCCGCGTCATACCGCATAAGTCATTCACATCATGGATTACATCGTTTCGCTCGCCCTTGATCCGGCCGCCTGGATTGCGCTAGCCGCCCTCATCACAATGGAAATTGTGTTGGGCATTGATAATCTCGTTTTCATTTCGATCCTCACCAATAAGCTTCCCGTTAGCCAACAAAAAAAGGCACGCCGGATTGGCATTTCGCTCGCTTTGTTTCTGCGGCTTGCTTTGCTGGGCACGCTTGCTTTTATCGTTCATCTTGTCGAACCGATCCTATCGGTCTTCGGCCAAAGCTTTTCATGGCGTGATCTCATATTGATTGCTGGCGGCTTATTTTTGGTTTGGAAAGCAACCAAAGAAATTCATCACGCGGTCGACAAAAAGCACGAGCCTGATTTATTTGATGCCCCCAAGAAACACGGGCTTGCAGCCGCCATTGGTCAAATCTTGTTGCTCGATCTCGTCTTCTCCATCGACTCAATTGTTACCGCCGTTGGCATGACGCCACATCTGCCCATCATGGCTGTTGCCGTGATTGTCGCGGTGTTAACCATGATGCTCGCCGCCGAGCCGCTTTCGCGCTTTATTCGCGACAATCCAACCATCGTTATGCTGGCCTTAGGCTTTTTGATTATGATCGGCATGACCCTCATCGCCGAGGGTTTTGGAGCTCACATTCCAAAGGGCTATGTCTACACCGCAATGGCGTTTTCAGCCGGCGTTGAAGGCCTCAACATCTTGTCGCGCCGATCCTCCAAAAATAGAAAAGTTTAATCGGAATGTTTGTTTTTAAAGGGCGCTCTTAATGAGCGCTTCATCCCGCGTGGGTCTTGTTCCTAATCTGTTAGGATTGGGTTTGTTTTGGGCGATTTCGCCCGTCATGACCAAACATCTCGCAACGCTCGGTGTCTCACCTTTAGCCACCATCTCACTTTCAGGATTTGGCGTTGGCCTCGCTCTTTATGCGGTTTGGCGCCTGCGAGGCCCTGTGCCTTTAGCTGATCTCAAACTTTGGCTCTTTGGTGTAGGCTGTGCCGTGCTTTTGAACATGCCCTTCGGCATTAGCTTGATCATCATCGGACACGTGCCCGTATCAACCTATTCCATCATCACATCTACAACTCCACTCTTTGGTTATGGCTTAGCACTCGTCATAGGCATTGAGAAATTTAGCTGGATCCGTGCAGCCGCCATTGCAACCGGATTTATCGGAGCCGCGATCCTTGTGATTGAACCAACGGCGTTAAGCGGAGGCACTATTTTTTCCGTCCTCGACCCTTGGCTCTTAGGCTCGCTAAGTCTGCCTTTCTTTTACGCGCTCTATCATCTCTTCGCCTCGCGCTTCTGGCCCAAAAATCGCGATGCGGGAGCCGTCAGCGTTGTCGAAAGCCTGGCGAGCGGATTTGTTTTTCTCCCTGCCCTGCTCGTCTTCGATGCACAATCAACGTATGAACTTCCATCAACCGCATGGATTGTCCTTCTCGCCGTCACGCTGATGTGGGTGATCGAACGGATTACCTTCTTCAATCTCGTTCGCCATTTTGGTCCCGTCTCGACGGTTCAAGCCGTTAATTTAGCAACCGTCGGCGCGGTTGCCTTAGGCGCAGCGATCTATCATGAGCCCGTTGACGAGCGCCTGATTGTCAGCGGTATTTTGGTCTTAACCGCCGTATGGCTCAATTCGAGAGCCGAAAAACACCGTAATTCAAGTCCAGCCGCCGCTTAAATCGCCAGAATAAACCGCATGGGATTGCCCATATCCATCAGTTTCGCTACGGGTTTTCTATGCAAGTTTTAGCCATCACCATGGGCGACGCGTCTGGCATCGGCCCGGAGATCATCGCCAAATTTTTTGCCGCGGGCGTAAGCGCGCCCGCCATCGTCATCGGCGATGCCGGATGCCTCGAGCGCACCGTACACGTGCTTGGCCTGCCTCTAAAAATCAGAAGCATTACCTCGCCAAGCGAGGCAAAGGCCGAAGCAGGGATAATTGACGTCTTATCGTTATCGAACCTTCCGGCCGATCTACCCATCGGCAAAGTGGACGCCCGCTCCGGCCAAGCCGCTTACGACTATATCGTGTTTGCCATCGATTTAGCACGCAAGGGCAAGATCGCGGGCATTGTCACCGCCCCCATTCACAAAGAAGCTTTCAAAGCAGCAGGCATCCCCTATCCCGGCCATACCGAAATTTTAGCCAACCGCTCCGGCACATCCGACTTCGCGATGATGTTGGCCAATGAGGAGCTACGCGTCATCTTGGTGACGATCCACGTCTCGATACGCGCGGTGCCTGACCTCATCACCAAAGCACGTGTTTTAAAAACCATTCAACTCGCCCATGCCGCCTGCCTTGCTTATGGCATTTCGGAACCGCGCATTGCAGTTGCAGGCTTGAACCCCCATGCGGGCGAAGGCGGGCTTTTCGGCAATGAAGATGAGGCAGAGATCGCGCCCGCCATCCGCGAAGCCCAACGCCTTGGCATGAAGGTTTCAGGCCCCTTTGCGGGCGACACCGTATTCATGCGCGCGCGCCGTGGTGAGTTTGATATTGTGGTGGCGCAATATCACGATCAGGGCCTCATCCCTGTTAAATATATGGGCATCGAACAAGGCGTGAATGTAACGATTGGCTTGCCTTTTATTCGCACCAGCGTCGATCACGGCACAGCCTTTGATATTGCAGGTCAAGGCATCGCTGATGCGTCATCGCTTGCCTATGCTTTTGAACAAGCACGCCTATTGCAAAAGGTGGCTGCCCGATGAGTGATAAGCCCATCATCATTCTCGTCGAGCCGCAGCTTGGCGAAAACATCGGCATGGCGGCGCGTGCGATGGCCAATTTTGGCCTGCACGAATTACGCATGGTACGCCCGCGCGAAAATTGGATGAACCAAAAAACCGAAGCTGCATCGGCAGGCGCAGGCTTCGTGCTTGAATCCGCCAAGCTCTATGACACGTTGAAAGAAGCAGTAGCCGATCTTAATTTCGTCTACGCCACCACCGCCCGTGAGCGCGGTCAAGGCAAACCCATTCACGGCCCGTCTGAGGCAGGTGCAAACCTAAAGGCACGCATCACTGAGGGCGGCAAAGTGGGCGTTTTATTTGGTCGGGAACGCACCGGATTAGAAAACCACGACATCGCATTAGCCGATGCCATTTGCACCTATCCGGTCGATCCGAATTTCGCGTCACTCAATCTTTCACAAGCCGTGTTGCTGATGGGTTACGCGTTTCAAACTGCAAGTGGCGAAGCCCCGCTTCCCTTCGCCCGCAAAACGCGTTGGCCAGCGGCAGAGCGTGGCACGATTTTAAACTTCTTCGACTATCTCGATGAAAAATTGGAAGAGCGAGGCTTTTACCGCCCGCCCAATAAAAAACAACGCATGAGTATGAATTTGCGCAACATCCTCCTGCGTATGGATATGGATGAGCAGGACTTACGCACCATACGCGGCATGATCGTTCGTTTGGTCGAAGGCCCACGCGTGCCTTATTCCAAAAAGCGCAAACGGGAAGCAGCCCTAAAAGCCAATGAAGCGGAGCCAAAGGCGTGAGCGAGAAACGCCAAACCATTTTGGTGTTTGACTCAGGCGTCGGTGGCTTAACGGTGCTCGACCCAATTCGAAAAGCGCGGCCCGATGCCAATTACATCTATGTCGCCGATAATGCCGTCTTCCCCTATGGCGAATTAAGCGAAGATGTATTGCTCGCCCGCGTCCGCGACGTGTTCGATACCATGATCCCGCGCTTCAACCCGGATCTGGTGGTCATTGCCTGTCACACGGCATCCACGCTTGTTCTGCCGATGTTGCGAGCGCGCTTTTCAATTCCCTTTGTCGGCACCGTACCCGCGATCAAACCCGCAGCCGAACAATCGCAATCGCGGATCATCGGCATTTTGTCGACACGCGGCACCGCACAGCGGGACTATACCGCCGCCCTCATCCGCGATTTCGCGCAAACCTGTGAAGTGATCCTGCACGCACCCTCCGAGCTTGCGAGCAAAGCGGAGGCCGCGTTGAATGACGAGATCGTTACCGATGCGTCGATCCTCGCCGATATTGCGCCGTGTTTTGTTGAAAATGAAGGCAGGCGGACCGATACGATCGTCTTGGCCTGCACCCATTACCCCTTACTGCTCGAGGCATTTGAACGAGTAGCGCCTTGGTCAGTCACATGGATCGACCCTGGCCCCGCCATTGCCCGTCGGGTGGTGCAATTAATGGGGGAGGCTTCATCAGACGCAGCACCTGAACAGCCCATCCGAGCCGTCTTTACCAGCCCATTTGCGGCAAGCGCGCCGCTGCTTGCGGCATTAAAGGGCTATGGTCTTGAAAAAATAGACTTTATCTCAATAAATCAGGCCACTCCTGTTTGACATCTCCCCCTCGGAGCAGTATGAACCGCGCATCGCTTTGCGGGTCCTATGGGCCCGCTTGGCGTTTTGACGCACCCGTGGTTGGTTTTGCATGCAAATCTGATCTGTCGGCCTGAGAAATCGGGCAAAGGAGGGCGCGTTCCTCGTAACTTCGCTATTTGAAGAGGAACAGCGATGACTAAGCGTATTGACGCAAAACATAAGATTGACCGCCGCCTTGGTGAAAACATCTGGGGCCGTCCGAAGAGCCCTGTAAACCGCCGTGAATACGGCCCAGGCCAGCATGGACAGCGCCGCAAGGGCAAAATGTCCGACTTCGGCACGCAGTTGCGCGCCAAGCAGAAGGTCAAGGGCTATTACGGCAACATTTCGGAAAAGCAGTTCCGCCGTTATTACCATGAAGCCGTGCGTATCAAGGGTGACTCGGGCGAAAACCTGATCGGCTTGCTCGAGCGTCGTTTGGATGCGGTTGTTTACCGCGCAAAATTCGTCGCGACCGTGTTCGCTGCCCGTCAGTTCGTCAATCACGGTCACGTGAAGGTGAATGGCCGCCGCGTCAACATTGCCTCTTATCAGGTTAAGGTTGGTGACGTGATCGAAGTGAAGGAAGCTTCCAAGCAGCTCGCTTTCGTTCTCGAAGCAACCCAGCTTGCCGAGCGTGATACGCCAGATTACGTGGAAGTTGACCACTCCAAGATGACGGCCAAATTCGTCCGCGTTCCTGCGCTGGCGGATGTGCCTTATCCAGTACAAATGGAACCATCGCTTGTTATCGAATTCTATTCGCGCTAAGTCGACCAACACTATATATAGTGTTTTTAAGCTTAAAAAACGCTACCACATACTAAATGTGGTAGCGTTTTGCGTTTTGGGCATGTTACACAGGTGTTACACAGAACAAAACGTGAACTAAAACGGAGCCCAAATTGGCCGCTTGCGCTGAACGATTTGACAGATGCTCCACAGAAACGACGTGGATTGATGGCAACTCGAACGTTTTCTGTAGCATTCTGTCAAATATGCTGAGATGCCCATCAAAACCCGCAACTTTTGATGAACGCATGCATGGCTTGGCCACATGCTAGGTGACAGGGCCAAGGTGGTGATCGCTGATGGCTGCATCAGGCTCTATCGCAGAGATGACACGCGGGAGCCGACATGGCATGCGCACCTAAGGCTGCCAGGTACTGAGAAAGGCATCAATCGCAGCACCAATGAGCGTGACTTGGAACGCGCTAAGCACGCAGCGCTCAAGATGCTGGGCGAGCTCAGCCAGCGACGCGCTCAGAACCTGCCCATGAGATCGATGACCTTTGGCGAAGTAGCTGCGGTCTATCTGCGTGAGGCTGACAGGCTCTATCATGAAGGTCGCAAGAGCTTGGGCCGATACGAGATCATACGCGGGACGCTACGTCGTTATCTCCTGCCCTACTTTTCAGCAAAGGACATCATGAGCATCCATCGCAAGGATCTCATGGAGTATCGCGCTTGGCGGCAGAACTATTGGACATCAGGTCCAGGCAGTGATCACGCCAACAGGCGCAACAGGCAGCCTACACAAGGAACGCTAAAGCAGGAATGGACGGTGCTTAGAGGCGTGTTCGACCAAGCCATCAAGATGAGCCTGGTCTCAACCATCATATTGGAGGCGCTCAAGCACGAGCCTGCCAGGATCAACAAGCGTCCAGGCTTTACCTCTGAAGAGTTTGATCAGCTGTGTGCGTTTATGGAAGGCTGGATAGCAGCCAGCGATAATGCGCGGGTTAAACGAGATCGCCTGCTGCTGCGTGACTATGTGCTCATCATGGCCAATAGCGGGATGCGCAAGGGCGAAGCACGTTACCTACGATGGCGCGATGTGGGCAGCTACACCAACCAGCATGGCGAATGGGTCACGCTGAACGTGTCAGGCAAGACGGGTGAGCGGCTGGTCGTATGCCAGCCAGGAACCGAGTACTACTTTAACCGCTTGCGCAAGCGGGAATACTTTATTGATCCTGATGATCTGGTGTTCTGCCACAAGGACGGCAAGCCTATTGCCAACTACATCGGCTATTTTGGCATGCTCAAAGCTGCAGGGTTGTTGCTAGACGCACGCGGGCAAAAGCGCAGCGTCTATTCACTCAGGCATACCTACGCCACGCTGAGGCTAGAGAACGGCGCAAACATTTATTGGCTCAAACAAAACATGGGCACATCGGTTGCTATGATAGAGCGTCACTACGGTCAGACCCGCGTGCTGGTTGGCATCGAGCATGAGACCGCTCTGAGAACGATGCCGCCAAAACCTGCTACCAC
>DAIOVR010000116.1:0-7658 GCA_036758905.1 Beijerinckiaceae bacterium
GCGATTATTCCTACCATATGTGCATCACCTATTGGAACGATCAGGTCCGCGAGGACATGGCGGAAGTGGTGAAGCATGGCGTCACCACGTTCAAGCATTTCATGGCCTATAAGGGCGCATTGATGATCAATGATGACGAGATGTTCTCGTCGTTCCAGCGCTGCGCCGAATTGGGTGCGATGCCGCTCGTTCATGCCGAGAATGGCGATATTGTTGCAGCCTTGCAGAAAAAGCTTCTGGCGCAAGGCATAACGGGGCCGGAAGGCCATGCCTATTCACGCCCACCGGAAGTGGAAGGCGAAGCCGCCAACCGCGCGATTATGCTGGCCGATGCCGCGGGCGTTCCGATCTATATCGTGCATGTGTCATCGATCCCCGCGCATGAGGCGGTGGCGCGGGCGCGGGCGCTTGGCAAGCGTGTTTATGGCGAGCCCTTGATCCAGCATCTCGTGTTGGACGAGAGCGAATATATGAACAAGGATTGGGTGCATGCCGCCCGCCGCGTGATGTCGCCGCCCTTCCGCGATAAGAAAAACCAGGATGATTTGTGGAACGGTTTACGCTCGGGCTCGCTGCAAGTGGTTGCAACGGACCATTGCGCGTTTACGACCAAGCAAAAAGAAATCGGGCTTACTGATTTCACCAAGATTCCGAACGGTACGGGCGGCTTGGAAGATCGTATGCCCGTCTTGTGGACGCATGGCGTTGGCACGGGTCGCATGACGATGAACGAGTTTGTCGCCGTTACCTCGACCAATATCGCCAAAATCCTCAATCTCTACCCGAAAAAGGGCGCGATTGCGGTGGGTGCCGATGCGGATATCGTCATTTGGGATCCGGAAGCGACCAAGACCATTTCTGCTGCGACGCAAGTATCGGTAATCGATTACAATGTGTTTGAAGGGCAAAAGCTCAAGGGCTTGCCCCGCATGACCTTGTCGCGCGGTGAGGTGGTCTATGAGGGTGGCAAGGTGACGGCTAAAACGGGACGCGGGAAGTTTGTGGCTCGTCAGCCTTTCCCCGCCGAATCAAAAGCGCTTGCGACGTGGAAAACGCTTACCCAGCCGAAGAAAGTCGCCCGCTAAATGGTTCAGTCCGAGAGCGCATCCCCCGTTATCGAAACCTCTGATCTTTCGTTGACCTTTGAAACGGGCGACGGGCCGGTGCATGCGCTCTCGAACATCTCGCTGACGATTAACAAAGGCGAGTTTGTCTCGCTCATTGGCCCATCCGGCTGCGGTAAAACAACCTTGATGCGCGTGATTGCCGATCTTGAGCAACCAACCGAGGGCTCGATCAGCGTCAATGGCATGAGCCCGCATGAAGCGAGGTTGAAGCGCGCTTATGGCTATGTGTTTCAAGCGCCCGCGCTTTATCCGTGGCGGACGATTGGCAAGAATATCGCGCTACCGCTCGAGATTATGGGCTACTCGAAAGAGGAACGCGCCGAGCGTGTGAAGAAGGGCCTCGATCTCGTCAATCTCACGGGGTTTGAGAAGAAATTTCCCTGGCAGCTTTCGGGCGGCATGCAGCAACGCGCCTCGATTGCGCGGGCGCTCTCGTTCGATCCCGACCTCTTGCTGATGGATGAGCCTTTTGGCGCGCTCGACGAAATCGTGCGCGATAAACTCAATGAGCAATTATTGCGGCTATGGGAAAAGACGCAGAAGACGGTTGTGTTCGTTACGCATTCGATTCCCGAAGCCGTGTTTTTGTCGACCAAGATTGTGGTGATGTCGCCGCGTCCGGGTAAAATTCATGATGTGATCGAGTGCCATTTCCCGCGCGACCGCACGCTTGATATTCGCGAGACGCCGGAATTTCTTGATGTCGCAAACCGCGTGCGGCAAGGCTTGCGAGAGGGACACTCCTATGTCGATTAAAGGATGCATCCCATGCTGAACGCGCTCTGGCAGGGCAAGACGCTTCCGGTGCTCGCGGTTTGCGCGGTGCTTGCGGTGTTTTGGTATGCCGGATCGGTGTGGCTGAATGCCGATATGCAGCGCGATGCGTTTGCCAATGCGGGCAAAGCCGATTTCACAATGGCCGAATTGATTGAGGGAACCTGGTCGCAAGAACGACCTAAATTGCCGACACCCGGGCAAATCTTGGTTGAGCTCAATAAAACAATTTTAGACACGGCACCCACGTCAAAACGCAGCCTTGTCTATCATGGGTCGGTGACGGTTTCGGCAACGCTTTTGGGCTTTTTAATTGGCTCGGTTTTGGGCATGGGCCTTGCGGTTTTGGTCGTGCATGTCAAAAGCCTAGATCGCAGCCTTATGCCATGGGTAGTGGCTTCGCAGACCATCCCGATTATCGCACTGGCCCCGATGATCGTTGTGATCATGAACCAGTTCGACATTACAGGCCTTGTGCCAAAGGCGGTGATTGCTGCCTATCTCTCTTTCTTTCCCGTGACGGTTGGCATGGTGAAAGGTTTGCGCTCGCCGGATCCGTTACAATTGGACTTGATGCGGACTTATTCGGCGGATCGGTTGCAGATATTTTTGAAATTACGCGTTCCGGCCTCTATGCCGTTTCTGTTTGCGAGCCTCAAAGTGGCGGTGGCAGCCAGCCTTGTTGGAACCGTGGTGGCTGAACTGACCAAGAGCGAAGATGGCGGCTTTGGTGCGCGCCTACTCGCAGGCTCCTATTACGGACAAACGATACAGATTTGGTCAGCTCTTTTTGCAGCGGCTGCTTGCGCGTGGGTGCTTGTTACCTTGGTCGGTATAGCGGATCGCTTGGTGACACGGGCGATGGGGGCGCGACCATGACGGGCATCAAATTCCACCGTCCGATCGCCCTATTGGCGGGTGTCATGGCGATTTTTGCTGCCGTCGCGCCGATTGATCTTGGTGTTGATGGATTGGCGCTTGGCGATCATCTGTGGTCACGGATGGTGTTTGGTATTTTAGGCGTAACAGCGCTGCGCGATAGCCAAGACACGCCGCAGCCTGCAAATGCCATTTGGAACCTCCCCTTTGCAGCCTTGCTTGCGGCGGTCGAGATTGTTGATCTGGCGCATATGAGCGGCGTGCGCGGCTGGGGCTTTTTCTGCGGCATTGGCGGGGTTTGGCTCGCCGCTTGGCGCACGGTCGATATTGTCATTGTTCGCACACCAACACGCGGCAAACGCGCTCAATTCATGCGTTTGCTCGTTCCGATGATTTTCGGAGCGACTTTGTTGGTACTATGGGAAACGTTGGCCATCTCGCTTGAGGTGCCGAAGGTTATTTTACCAACGCCCTTCGCCATTTTAGTGCGCCTTGTCACATCTGTTCCGACCTTGGCAGCTGATTTTGTGCAAACGGCGCAAGGCGTCATCGCAGGCTACGCCATCGGATGCGGTGCGGGTGTTTTGGTGGCGATTGTGATTGATCGCGTGCCGTTTTTGCAACGGGGCCTTTTGCCCCTTGGCAATCTCGTCTCCGCGCTGCCGATTGTTGGCGTCGCGCCGATCATGGTGATGTGGTTCGGATTTGACTGGCAATCGAAAGCGGCCGTTGTGGTGATCATGACCTTCTTCCCGATGTTGGTGAACACTGTCGCCGGACTTTCTGCCGCGGGACATATGGAACGGGACCTGATGAAGACCTATGCGGCAAGCTATGGCCAAACGCTGGTGGACCTGCGTTTACCAGCGGCCTTGCCTTTCATTTTCAATGGGCTGAAAATCAATTCGACACTCGCTTTTATCGGCGCGATTGTGGCTGAATTTTTCGGTACGCCCATCGTGGGTATGGGGTTCAGAATTAATACCGAAGTCGGCCGCATGAATATTGATATGGTCTGGGCAACGATTGTTGTGGCGGGCGTTGCGGGATCGCTATTTTACGGATTGCTCGCGCTGGTTGAGCGGCGGGCCACGTTCTGGCATGCTTCCTATCGTCAGGGAGTTATGTAGGGTCGGGCGAAAGCCTTTAGCAAAGGGGAGAGTAAGAATGCGGAAGATTGTACTCGGAATGATGGCCTTAGCGGGGCTTGGTGTTGCCTCCGCGCACGCCGCCGACAAGGTGACGCTGCAGCTTAAGTGGGTCACGCAAGCGCAGTTTGCGGGATATTACGTTGCCAAGGATAAGGGCTTTTACAAGGACGCCGGCCTTGACGTCACCATCAAGCCAGGCGGCCCTGATGTGGCCCCTCCTCAGGTTCTCGCCGGTGGTGGCGCCGATGTTGTGGTCGATTGGATGCCATCCGCGCTAGCAACGCGTGAAAAGGGCGTGCCTTTGGTCAATATCGCGCAACCCTTCAAGCGTTCCGGCATGATGCTGACCTGCCGCGCTGAAACCGGCATCAAGACGCCAGCCGACCTTAAGGACCGTACGCTCGGCGTCTGGTTCTACGGCAATGAATATCCCTTCCTCTCCTGGATGTCGAAGCTCGGCATCAAGACAGACGGCTCGAAAGGTGGCGTGAAAGTGCTGAAGCAAGGCTTCAACGTTGACCCGCTCTTGCAGAAGCAGGCCGATTGCGTCTCCACCATGACGTACAACGAATATTGGCAGGTGATCGATGGCGGCATTCCTGCCGACAAGCTTGTTGTGTTCAAATATGAAGACCAGGGCGTCGCCACGATGGAAGACGGCCTCTATGTCATGGAAGACAAGCTGAAGGATCCGGCTTTCGTCGACAAAATGGCGAAGTTTGTTGCAGCTTCGATGAAGGGCTGGGCTTGGGCGCGCGAGCACTCGAAAGAAGCCGCCAAGATCGTGCTGGATAATGATGCCTCAGGTGCACAGACCGAAAAGCATCAGATCCGCATGATGGACGAGATCAACAAGCTCACCGAAGGTTCAAACGGCAAGCTCGACAAGGCTGATTACGAGCGCACCGTGAAGACCTTGATGGGTGGCGGTTCTGATCCGGTCATCACAAAGGTTCCAGCAGGCGCGACCACCGATGTCGTGATCGATAAAGCGCTGGCGATGAAGTGATTGTTTGAACGCTTTTACGTTTAGACTGAATTTCGGCGGGGGAAACCCCGCCGTTTTTTATGCTGCAATCAACAATGCACCCGCCCACATGCCTAATCCAAACCAAGTATGGGCGACGAGATTCATCGCACGGATTTTCCAAGGGTTAGGGCGTTTCGATGCCGCCCATCCGGCTCCCATGCCGGGTTGCAAGAGAAACCAGCCTGCACCGACCGTGACCCATGACAACAGAAGCGTTGGCAATAGCGCGGGGTGAGCGATCCAAGCTTTACCCTGCCAGAGCATCAGCGCGGCGGCATAGACGATGCCCGTGACATAATGGGCGGCCCAGCCAGCTTCGTCCTCAAACCAATAGCCTTTTTCGAGCGCTATATCTTTGTGGAATACAAAGCCGCGCGGGACCCATAGGAACCAGCGGCCGACAAGACCCCAATTGGGCTTGGGCTGCCCGAAACCATAATGAAGAATAAGCGCCCAGATATCCATGGCCGCCGTGCCGCAGGCGCCAACAAAGAGGGAGCGAAAGATCAATTCATTGGTCATGCGATATCCTTTGAGAACAAGGGCCCTACGGCTTTATGACGAAGGAAGGTTAAGACTATAAATCGCCAGATTGAGCAGAGATGCAAAGCTGACCCATGCGGCGTAAGGCACGAGCGAAAGACCTGCCAGTCGATCAATCCTGAAAAACACCCACAAGGTCGCATAGACGGAGAGATCGAGCGCAACGACTACCGGAAGCGCAAGCCCGGGCTCATGCATGCCAAAAAAGACAACCGGCCAAAGCGCATTGAAAATGAGTTGAACCAAAAAGACACCAACCACCGTGCGAAATTTTGCCGTTCCCCGTATTTTATTGAGAACCCGCCAACAGGACACGGTCATAATCAAATAGAGCAGCGTCCAGACGGGACCAAACAGCCAATTCGGCGGATTAAAAAAGGGCTTGTTCAGCGCCTCATACCAGCCTGGAATATTCGGGATTGTCGCCGCGCTGCCAATAAAAGCTGTTACGAAAACGGCTATCGAGATCAATCCCAACTCACCAAGGCGTTTGGCGAAACTGACTCGTTCGGACGAGGGTGTTTCTCTGTTTTGTTCGGTCATGCCTATCCCGGATGATCTTTTTGCTATTTTGCTCACGAACTATTTTGTATCATCACCGCATCGTGATTCGACGATTGGGAAAGTATTAACGCCCCCGCTTGTTCTGTTCGCGTGAATTTTAATATGAAAGGCTACGGAATGCGTATTATCCCCGCTTTAGTTCTGATTTCAGCCGTTTCGCTTGCCGCCGCGACGCCGAGCTTTGCGTCTTCGACCCAAGCAACGACACTCTCTGTTGTCTCTTCATCGGCATCGATGAATACGACAAAGGCCACGAAGGATTACGTGGTTGCTCAGACACAGACGAAGAAGAAGAAGCATAAGAAGAAGAAGGCTTGAGCCTTTTCTTATCTTTGTTGGAAGTGTGACGGTTTGTAATGGACCGTCAAAAGTTTAAGGCCCGAAGCTATTCGGGCCTTTTCTTTTGAGTTTACCATCGCACCTGAAACGGTTCGACATCACAAAAGACGCAATCATCGGGCGTGCCGTCTTCGTAGATAAACATCGCAAATTGGCCTTGTTGGTGGAGCGAAACCATACCTGTGTGCCAGGTTTCTGGATGGTAGCTGATCGCTAAATCACCGGGAACAGTAAACCCTTTTAACGATGCCAGATCAGGACGACCATGGCCATCATCATGCGCAACAACCATGAGAAACGCCGTTTGGGCCAATGGTATAAAAATCTGCTCTGAAAAGGGGTGATGCTCCATGACTGTGACCGTGAACGGCAAGGCCGCAACAGGGGGCCGGATGAGCGCCAGATTGGCCCGCGCCTGAGGGCGAGGGTTTTTAAGATCAACGGTGAAATTCAATCTTGGATCGGCACATGCAGCATCCAGCAGGGTTCCGTAAGGGCTGAACGCCTCGGCACTCACGGGAACGGACTGAAGAATAAAAGGGGCATTTGTCATGGTGAACTAGCCTTAAAAAGCATCGACGAGCGGAACTATAGCGATGGCTATTGTGAAACAAAGATCAGTGCTAGCCTCTTATGTCCGTTAAAGACAATGTCCGTATCATGAGAGGCGTATCGATTATGTCCAATGACTCGAATCATTCTGAGAACAACAAACACGGCCTCCTTCATCGCCGGTTGTTTTTCAGATTCCATCTGCCCCATGTCCATCTTAATTCGGTTTTCGGGGATGACTGGTTTGCACTAAAGGCCGAAGCCTTTGCCCGCTTCTTCGGAACGCCTGTATTTCTAATCGGACAAACCATTGTGGTGGCGCTTTGGATTTTGGCCAATATGGTTGGGTTTACCCAATTTGACGTCTATCCGTTTATTTTACTCAATCTGGCCTTCAGCCTACAGGCGGCTTATGCAGCGCCCTTGATCTTACTGGCACAGACCCGACAGGCCGATCGTGACAAGGCCCATGCTGAGGCCGACGCCCAGCATCGGGAAGACATCGCAAGGGCCAGCGACGAGCGCCAAGCCTTAGCCGCGCAACAAACAACCCTGCTGGTTGAAATGTTGCAGCAAAATACTCAACTGACCGAGACGATCAAGGTTCTAGCCGAAAGATTGGAAGCGCTTACACTTGAAGTACATAAAAAAGTACTCGACGGCCGCACGGTATAAATCGCGTCATTACTTCGAATAAAA
>DAIOVR010000117.1:0-7341 GCA_036758905.1 Beijerinckiaceae bacterium
ACCCTTTGAAGCTTTGCGAAAATCGGGCTGTTCCAATCGGAAGATACGCAATCGAAACTGCATAAGTGATCGTTACGGGTTTGGGTGGCTCGCTGGCTAAACCGGGCTGAGACGCGATAAATCCGGCAAAAATCGCCAAAAATCGGGCATGGCGGACAAAATGAGCGATTTGGGGCATTCTACGCAAAGACATTGGATAAATTTCTGCTCAATTTGTTCATGCAGCGGTGAACATCGGGCCAATCTAGCGGCTTTTGTGGATCTTGTCTTTGTTTTAGGGGCTGCTCACGGCATATTTTCTGATGTTTCGCTTGACGCTTCCCGATCTTCTACCCTATAGACCCCAATCTGTTTTTTTAAGGCGTGTGACACAAAGGGCAAAGTTTTGCTCGGGTTCGTATCGGATCCTATGTCGGACGACCTCAGACGATAAGGGATAAAGACGATGTCACGCCGTTGCGAATTGTCAGGCAAGGCCGTTCAGAGCGGACAGCTCGTGAGCCATTCGAACCACAAGACCAAGCGCAAGTTCTTGCCGAACCTGTGCCAAGTGACCTTGCAGTCGGAAGCTCTTGGCCGCGCCGTTTCCTTGCGCGTTACCGCCCATGCGCTTCGCTCTGTTGAGCACCGCGGTGGTCTTGATGCCTTCTTGATCAAGGCTCATGCCGATGATCTCTCGATCAATGCTCGCCATTTGAAGCGCGACATTGAGAAGAAGCTCGCTGCTCACTAATTTTTGACTTCCGTTCGGCGTCGGCCATTAGCCGTCAGCCCTTCGTTACAAACGACCCTGCGTCGGCTATCTCGCCGTCAGCTCAAGGAAGCCTATGATGAACGCACTTCCGCTGCGCCAGCTCGCATTGCCGGTATTGGCCATGACCATCGTCGTCGTGGCCTCCAACATCCTCGTTCAATACCCGTTTGAGCCTTTTGGCCTTGGTGATTACCTCACTTGGGGTGCATTTACCTACCCCGTTGCCTTCCTCGTTACCGATCTGACCAATCGCCGCTATGGCGCTACGATGGCTCGCCGCCTCGTTGTCGTTGGCTTTGTCATCGCGGTGGCGTTGTCGGTTGGTCTCGCCACGCCACGCATCGCCTTTGCATCCGGAACGGCTTTCTTGGTTGGCCAATTGCTTGATATTACGGTCTTTAACCGCTTACGCCGCCAAACCTGGTGGCGCGCGCCTTTAATCGGCAGCATTATCGGTTCGGCCTTGGATACGGCTTTGTTCTTCTCGCTCGCCTTTGCGGGTGATCCTGACATGTCGGGTCCCGTCGACCTTTTCGGCACCACATTGCCGCTCTGGCAAAGCCTCGCCCTTTTCGACTTCTCGGTGAAGATGTTCGTGGCTTTGGTAGCGCTCTTGCCCTATGGCGCGCTCATGAGTGCGATTTTGCCAATGGAGCGGGCCGAGAAGGCCGCGGTTTAAGCAAAACTCTTAAGCCGCGCGTTTCTTGCGTCCCCGCGTCGGGCCGTTTTCCTCGAACAATTCCGCAAGCTTCTCCGTCATCGCGCCGCCGAGTTCTTCGGCGTCGACGATGGTAACCGCACGGCGGTAATAGCGCGTCACATCATGGCCGATGCCGATGGCGATCAGCTCGACAGGCGAGCGCGTTTCAATTTCTTCGATGATAAAGCGCAAATGCTTTTCGAGATAATTGCCGGGGTTGACCGACAGCGTTGAATCATCCACCGGTGCGCCGTCCGAAATCATCATCAAAATCTTGCGCTGTTCTGGCCGCGCCAGAAGCCGCTTATGCGCCCAATCGAGCGCTTCGCCGTCAATATTTTCTTTCAGCAACCCTTCGCGCATCATCAGGCCAAGGTTTTTCCGTGCGCGACGCCACGGCGAATCTGCCGATTTATAAATGATATGCCGCAAATCGTTCAAACGCCCCGGCATTGG
Organism: Beijerinckiaceae bacterium; assembly: GCA_036758905.1. Taxonomy (GTDB): domain Bacteria; phylum Pseudomonadota; class Alphaproteobacteria; order Rhizobiales; family Beijerinckiaceae; genus CAIUPE01. The sequence goes on from DAIOVR010000117.1 coordinate 1,911, forward strand.
CGGTTTGCCCGATTGCAACCAAAGCTCGCGGGATTGTCCGCCCTTCCAGGCCCGTGTCGTAAAGCCTAAAATCTCGGTCTTTACACCGCACCGCTCCAAGGTCCGCGCCAGAATATCGGCGCAGGTTGCGGCAACTGAAATTGGTCGCCCGCGCATCGAGCCTGAATTATCGATGAGCAGCGTTACAACTGTGTCGCGGAAATTCGTATCTTTCTCGTGTTTGAACGAGAGGGGCTGCTGCGCGTCAATCACGATCCGCGGCAGACGCGCGGGATCAAGCGTGCCTTCTTCCAAGTCGAATTCCCAAGCGCGGTTTTGCTGCGCCATCAAACGGCGTTGCAAGCGGTTGGCAAGTCGCGCAACAACGCCCTGCAAATGGCTGATTTGCTTATCGAGATAGGCGCGTAAACGGGTCAACTCTTCAGCATCGCAAAGTTCTTCAGCCGAAATCGTCTCGTCGAATTTGGATGTGAAAAGCTTGTAATCGGTTACCCGACTATCGCGTCCAGAGGCAGGTGGCGGACGGCTCGACTCGGATGAATCATCCGCGTCCGATCCCTCATCTTCCTCTGGCATTTCACCGGTCGGACCGTCTTCTGAATCCGCCATGCCATCTTCGAGCTCTTGGGTCGATTCATCCGCGCTTGAAGATTCAGCCTGCTCGGTCGCAGATTGCTCCTCGGTCTCGCCCTGATTTTGCTCTTCGCTTTCGCTTTGCTGCTCGTCTTGGCTCTGATCTTCGTCAGCTTCCGGTTCGCCTTGGGCTTCCTCGGCCATATCAAGTTTCACAAGCAGGTCGCGCACCAATCGGGCAAACGCTTTTTGGTCTTCGATCCGACCCGTCAACGTATCAAGCGTTGCGCCAGCTTTTTCTTCAATATGCGAGCGCCAGAGATCCACCAAAGGCTTAGCCGAAGCAGGCGGCGCCATTCCGGTGAGCCGCTCGCGCACCATCATCGCAATCGCATCTTCAATCGGTGCATCGGCGACATCGCGAACATCTTGGAAATTGCCGCGGTGATATTTGTCTTCCAGCATCGCCGAGATATTGGAGGCAACGCCATCCATCCGGCGCGAACCAATCGATTCAACGCGCGCTTGTTCAACCGCATCAAAGACAGCGCGTGCCGTTTGTCCTTCTGGCAAGAGCCTGCGGTGAACATTGGTATCATGGCAGGAAAGGCGTAACGCCATCGAGTCTGCGTGGCCGCGCACAATAGCTGCATCCGCCGCCGACATTTTGCGCGGGGGTTCAGGCAGGCGCGCCTTGTCGCCGATCAGGGCCGGACGATCATTTGCGAACGAGATATCGAGTTCCGCACGACCGGCGATCGCCCGCATTGCGCCACCGACAGCCCGCTTAAACGGTTCGGTAGGTGCCTCTTTAGGCTGGGCCGGTTTGCGGTTCGATGTCGACACGATCTGTGGCCGATCCTTTGCCGGAGATGGTTAGCTCAACGCAACATTCAGCGCGCTTTCAGGCAATTCTTCGCCGAAAGACCGCTGATAGAACTCTGCCACCAAAGCCCGTTCCAACTCGTCGCATTTGTTCAGGAAGGTGAGGCGGAACGCCATGCCGATATCTTTGAAAATATCCGCATTTTCGGCCCAGGTGATTACCGTACGCGGGCTCATCACGGTCGAAAGGTCGCCATTGATAAAGGCCGAACGGGTTAAATCGGCAAGCCGTACCATCCGGTTAACAATGTCGCGGCCTTCTTTGCCTTGATACTGCTTCGACTTCGCCAAAACGATATCGACTTCCTTGTCATGCGGCAGATAATTCAGCGTTGTGACGATTGACCAACGGTCCATCTGCCCTTGATTGATCTGTTGCGTGCCATGATAAAGCCCCGACGTATCGCCCAAGCCAACCGTATTGGCGGTCGCGAACAGGCGGAATGCACCATGCGGCCGAATAACGCGCTTTTGGTCGAGCAAGGTCAGCTTGCCGGAAAGCTCCAAGACGCGCTGGATCACGAACATCACATCCGGACGGCCTGCGTCATATTCGTCAAACACAAGCGCCACATTGTTTTGCAGCGCCCAAGGCAAGATACCGTCTTGGAATTCGGTGATCTGTTTGCCATCCTTCAAGACGATGGCGTCTTTACCGACGAGATCGATACGCGAGACGTGGCTGTCGAGATTGATGCGGATGCAAGGCCATTTCAGGCGCGCTGCAATTTGCTCGATATGGGTCGATTTACCCGTGCCGTGATAGCCCGACACCATCACGCGGCGGTTTTTGGCAAAGCCTGCCAGAATGGCCAAGGTCGTTTGGCGGTCAAACAGATAATCGGGGTCAAGGTCCGGGACATGGGAGTCTGCCACAGAATAGGCAGGAACCATCATATCGCTATCGATACCGAACATTTCACGTGCCGACACCATAATGTCGGGCATGGCGGGAACCGTATGGGTGGCAGTCACAGTCGAACCTCACATCACATCATGGCGGTTTAGTGCCGCCGTTGCATAACCTTAACCGATCGTCCGGGAAAAAGGGATGATCCTGAATGGCACAGGCTTAACCACCCTATCAGGCCAGACCTGCAGCTTTCAATGTATTATATGCGTTTATGATCTCGCGTAACCGATCTTCGAGCGACCGATCGCCGCCATTCGCATCCGGATGGAATTGTTTCACGAGTTCCTTGTACCGCAAACGGATGGTCGCGGAGTCGGCCGTCGTTTCCAGCGTCAGCGTCTCGAAGGCTTTCAGCGTCACGGGTCCAAATTTGGGCTTCGATGCTTCCGCCTCCCGATGGGGGCGTTTTTGCCCACTGGCTGCAAATAGGTCAAACGGATCGACATAGGCTTCGTCTTTTGGAACCCCACCTTTGCGCGGGCTGCGTTTGCCGCTTGCGGCATTTTCGCCCAGTTTCCAGGTCGGACGATGGCCGATCATCGCATCCTTTTGATAGGAAAGGATCGCGTCATCCGGCATTCCGGCGAAATAATTGTAGGATTGATTATATTCGCGCACGTGTTCGATGCAGAAATTCCAAAATTTGCCTTCGGAATTCCTACCTTTGGGCGCACGATGCGGCCCAGGCGCGTCGCAACCGGGACGCTCACACCGTGGCGGCTCTGCCGGCGCAGCCGTTCGGCCCTTACGCGGGCCGATGCGAATCTTGTCGAATAGTTTTGAAGATGGGTTCATGGATGTTCTCTTAGTCGGCAAGCCTAGTCGGGGGCAAGCCTTGCAAAACAAGTCGATGCTTCTTATTCGGTTTTCAGCGCTTTAGAGGATCATAATATGACGATGCGGGATAAGATTGAGGCGAAGCTTATGTCGACATTTGCGCCATCATCGCTCGTGGTTACCGATGATTCGCATCACCATGCTGGTCATGGCGGCGCGAGAGAAGGCGGGGAAACGCATTTTTCGGTCCAAATTGTCAGCTCGGCCTTTGCGGGTAAAAGCCGCGTTGAGATGCACCGGGCTATTAATGCTGTGCTTGCGGAAGAGTTTGCAGAGCGGGTTCACGCTTTGGCTATTTCAGCGCGGGCGTCCTAGCCGAGGACCAAAAGCGCTGCAACGCCCGCAAGAATGAAGGCCATTCCGGCCCATTCCCGCCGTGTCGTCGTTTCGTTCAACAGGCCGCGTGTGACGATTTGCGCAAAAATCATCTCAACCAGCCCAAGAGTACGTACATGGGCGGCGCTTGTGAGTGAAAATCCGATAAACCAAGCCTGCGAGGCAAATGCACCCATAAAACCGGCAAAAAGGGATGATCGCCATACCTTTAAGCTGCCCAAAAGAGCTTTTCGATTAAACAGTACCATGTAGACCATCAATAAGAGGGTCTGGATGGCCAGCGATGTGACCAATACCGTGCTTGCGCGAAGCGCGAAGGGGGCATCCCCGATCCCGATGATTCCGCCGCGAAACGATACCGCCGACAACGCAAAAAATGCACCCGAAGCAATGCCGTAGGCTGCTGGCCGCAGCCCGCTGGCGGTCAGCCGATCGCCCGGTTTGATCGCCATCATCATAACCCCAGCAGTGGCGATGATAATCGAGATGGCACTTGCGAGGCTCAGCACGTCGCCAAGAACGATGACCCCGAAAATAGCAACCTGCACGGGTTCGGTCTTCGTATAGGCCGTTGTAACGGCGAAGGAAGTTTCGCGCATGGCCAGCAGCATTAAGGCCGTTGCTAAAATCTGTGCGACCGATCCACAAAACGTAAATCCAAGCATTGTCTGGTTCAGACTTGGAACCGCGTGATCTGTCAGAAGGCTCGCAAGGCCCAAAAAGGCAATTGCAAAAGGAAGTCCATAGAGAAAACGTACCTGCGTAGCACCAACGGTGCCAATTTTAGCGTTTAAATTCCGCTGCATGGCATTGCGTGCCGTTTGTCCGGCAGCGCCGATGATGGCCGCTAAAACCCAATAAATGGTCATTCAATATATTCCTTTAACCACCCCTTATCCGCCTTTGCCGCTTTCGTCACGTGACAACGCAGGCTAGAACAGGTGGGATTAAGAAGATCATTTGGGTGGAGACGCATTGGGATGGAGCGGGTGCAAAGGAGTGGAGCTGGCCTCGCTTTCGCGCTTTCGGGCGCCTTTTTCTATGGCTTTAATATCACTTTTGCCAAGATCGCCGCCGAATTAGGCGTCGGCGGCCCGATGATTGTCGCCGAGCGCGTTCTGGTGATGATCGCGATTGGACTGGTCATCGGCCGACTAACCCGCGCCTCTTTCTACGTCCCGCGCAATGAGCGCATGCCACTCTTCGGATTAGGTATTGGCAGCACCGGCGTTTCGATTTGTTATATCTCTTCTGTCGCCTTCATCCCGATCACCATAGCTGCCGTGATCTTTTATACCTTCCCGATCTTGATCGTTGTCTTAAGTCCGTTCATTGATCGCAAGCCTCTCACGCTCGCTATGATGGCGATCGTCTTGACGGCCTTTATTGGCGTCGTATTGGTACTTGGCACCACCGATGCGGGCCTTGATCCAAGAGGCCTTCTGTTGGCTACAGGAGCAAGTATTTCTGCCGCGATCCAATTCTTTGCTGGCACGCGCTGCAGGCAAACAGGCACAGCGGCTAAATTGGTTATCAGCCAAGTGATTGTGTTACCCAGCGCCCTTCTCACCGTGTATTTTACCGGAGCCATATTCACGGTCGATAGTCAGATCATCGCGTTTGTGCCCGTTTGGCTCACGATTGGCGGCTTCGTTTTTGGCTTCGGTTTTCAAATTCTTGCATTAACCCGCATATCGGCGTCCATCGCGGGATTAGCTTTTTGCCTTGAACCCGTTGTCGCAGCGCTTACATCTGCGATTGTTTTAGGCGAACGGTTAGCGTCCATTCAATATCTCGGCGGTATGATTGTGATTGCCGCCATCATTGCAACCGTCTTTGTTGAACGGAGCAAAGCGGCATGACGGATCGCGATATTCCAAAGCCAGT
>DAIOVR010000118.1:0-1501 GCA_036758905.1 Beijerinckiaceae bacterium
GTGCACCAATAAATATCACCGTCATGGTAATCAAAGACATATTGATGCGTCATAGATGCGTAGACGAGGTATCCCCCTGTCGTATGCACAACACCCTTTGGTGCGCCCGTTGAGCCCGACGTGTACAGAATAAACAGCGGTGCTTCCGCGTCCATTTCCTCAGGCTTGCATTGTGCATCAGCATTCTTTGCTTCGACATCATAATAATAATCTCGGCCGTCTTGCATGTGCACATCACCACCCGTGCGACGGACAACAATTTGCGCGGTAACAAGCCCGGGAATGCGCTTTAGTGCTTCATCCATATTGGCTTTAAGGGGCACTTTCTTGCCACCGCGCAAGCCTTCGTCGGCGGTTATAACAACCTTGGATTTGCAGCCCTCAATGCGACCTGCGAGAGAGTCGGGCGAAAATCCCCCAAAAACGATGGAGTGAACGGCGCCAATACGAGCACAAGCCAGCATGGCATAAGCAGCCTCTGGGATCATCGGCATATAAAGCGTCACGGCATCGCCTTTTTTCACGCCGTGATGTTTCAAGACGTTCGCGAAGCGGCAGACTTCATCATGGAGCTCTTGATAAGTAATATGTTTACTTTCAGAAGGATCATCGCCTTCCCAAATAATCGCTGTCTGATTGGCGCGTTGTGGCAAATGCCGATCAATGCAGTTCATCGATACGTTGGTGGTGCCATCGCCGAACCATTCGATTTGGACCTTGCCGGGTTCATAAGATGTGTTTTTGACTTTCGAATAAGGCTTAATCCAATCAATCCGCTTACCTTGTTTGCCCCAAAACGCTTCGGGATCTCGGACAGACGCATCATACATAGCCTGATATTTGGCGTTATCGACAAAGGCGCGGCTCGCCCATTCGGCGGACACAGGATACAGCTTCTCGGACATGGATCTTTTCTCCCCTCCAGCCTTCCACCGCATTTAGACGGCGTTCCGGCACACACCTTAAAGTCGCCATTTTGGGCCGACTTAATTTTTCATCACTTTATTAAGCGGAGGCAGGGTACTCGACAAGGTCCATCCTCCTCACACTTTGGTAGATTCGACCTTGGGGGAAGATTAGAATTTATATACCACCTAATTCGCATACGACCTTCCATTCAGCTTCTGTAACAGGTTGGACCGATAGCCGCATGGATGTCACCAAGGACATCTTCGCCAAACGAGGCTCTGCCTTTACATGGGCCAATGTAACGGGCCTTAAAAGCGGCTTTACGGCTTTAAGGTCAACCACCACCCAAGGCTCGCCCGGCTCGGCGGTTGGATCGGGATAGGCTTCGCGGATTACTTCAACGATCCCGACGATCTCTTTTCCCTCGTTGGAATGATAGAAAAAGCCCGTATCGCCCTTTTTCATAGCGATCATATTCAACTTGGCTGAATGATTTCGAACCCCATTCCAAAACGTACCCTTGGCACCGGCTGCGACCTGTTGCTCCCAGGACCATTTGAAAGGTTCGGATTTATAGAGCCAATGCGCCATG
>DAIOVR010000118.1:1601-5693 GCA_036758905.1 Beijerinckiaceae bacterium
AGGCCTGATAACCCCATCAAAGTCTCGGGCTTGGCTTGATAGCTTGCCGCGAACCGTCTGAGTTCTGCAAAGCCGCGCGCCACTAAGGCCGCACGCGCGCTTTCTCCCAATCCGCGGCCCTCAACAATACCGGCGGCAATGGCTAATACGTTTTTAGCTGCACCCCCAATCTCGACGCCCCGCAAATCGGAGGAATGATAAACGCGAAAACTCGATGAACTCAGCGCTTTGGCCAATGCTTCGGCGACTTCGCCAAGCGGTGCGGCCAAAGCAACAGCCGTAGGCAAGCCATGGGCTACATCATCGGCAAAGCTAGGGCCTGATAGAATAGCTGGCATCACACCGGGTATGACATCGGTTACGATTTCACTCATGAATTCGCCCGTTTGGCGATCTATTCCCTTGGCGCATATAATCAAGGGTATGCCGCGTTTCACGACCAAAGAAAGTGCAACAGCCATATCGCGCAATGCTTGTGCGGGAACAACCAACAAAATCGCTCGGCCTCTATCGGCAGCTTCTTTGAGAGACGCTGTAACCGTTATTGCCTCCGGTAATAATATACCCGGTAGTCGACGGTTATTTTCCCGTGTCGATTGCATTGCTTCGGCTTGATCTGAATCTCGGCTCCATAACGTCACTTTTCGACCGGCACGCGATGCAGCAAGTGCCAAAGCTGTACCCCATGCCCCTGATCCGATAACCGAAATGCTATCAAACATGGGGTGAGGCCTTCGCTTCGAGTGCCCAGCGCGCACGCGGCGCGAAGTCTAACCCGTCAATTAGGCCTAACCTTAAACGTTCAATACCAGCCCAAGCGATCATCGCCCCATTATCGGTGCACAATGCGACGGGCGGTGCAACTAAAGGAAGCCCATTATCGCTTGCCACACGCTGTAAGGCGCGGCGCATGGCAAGATTGGCGGCCACGCCGCCTGCGACAACAATGGCTGTTGGCTCGGCAAAATCGGCCCGGGCGACTTTTAATGCCATTTTGGTGCGATCGGCTACGACATCGACAATGGCCGCCTGAAATGAGGCGCAGATATTTTTGATGTCGGTGGAGGTCAGGGGAGCGATTTTTTCAGCTTCAATGCGTACGGCTGTTTTTAAGCCGGACAGTGAAAAATCGGGTTCTTTCCGCCCTTGCATGGGGCGCGGGAACGCGAATTGCTCAGGATTTCCCTCTAATGCGAGCTTTTCGACTTCTGGACCGCCTGGATATGGCAAGCCGAGCATCTTTGCCACTTTGTCGAAAGCCTCGCCAATGGCATCATCAATGGTTGTTCCTAGGCGGATATAATCTCCGATTCCGCGCACGAAGAGCAATTGCGAGTGGCCGCCGGAGGCTAGGAGGAGTAAAAAGGGGAAGGCCACACCATCGGTCAGACGGGGTGATAGGGCGTGCGCTTCGAGGTGGTTGACGGCCAAAAAGGGCTTTTGGGCGACGAGAGCGAGGGCTTTTCCGGTCGTTAAACCGACCATAACGCCCCCGATCAGGCCCGGACCGGCGGCGGCGGCGATGCCGTCCATGTCGGAAAGTTTCATTCCGGCATTAAATAATGCTTGTTTTACAAGGACATCGATCACTTCAATGTGGGCGCGGGCGGCTATTTCCGGGACGACGCCGCCATAGGCTTGGTGGGCCTTGATTTGGCTTAAGATTTCATTCGACAAGATGCGGCCTTCGCCGTCCCGGTCACTTTCGACCACGGAAACGGCGGTTTCATCGCATGTTGTTTCAATTCCTAAAACGCGCATTGCGCCTCTTCTCTCTCATAAGTGGCAGAATTTTGAATTTTCAGAGCCTCTTTCGTATAGATAAACAACACCCTATAGATGAATAAAATGGCCTTTGCGATGATTCTGAAGGGACTTCGCATAAGTGTTGGAACAAGAGCAAGGTTTAAGGCGCATGGCAGGAAAAGGGTTCAAGATTGGAACGCGGGGCAGCCCGCTTGCTCTGTGGCAGGCCAATGAAGTGGCCTCGCGTCTTCGCAAAGCTCTGAAGGTTCCCGACGACGCCATCGAGCTCGTGATCATCCGGACCTCCGGCGATATGAGTCAGGCTGGCGGGCAAGCCCTCGTTGGTGGCAAAGGTGCCTTCACCAAAGAAATCGATGAGGCGATGTTGGCGGGTGAGATTGATCTCGCGGTCCACTCGGCGAAAGATATGCCGACAGCTTTCCCGGATGGCATTGATATTATCGGCTATTTGCCACGCGAAGATGTTCGCGATTGTTTGATATCGGCCAAATATAAATCGATCGAGGAGCTACCTCTTGGCGGGATTGTAGGAACGGCCAGCCTGCGCCGTGCCGCGCTTGTGAAGCGGATACGCCCTGACATTAAAACGCAAGTTCTGCGCGGCAATGTCGACACAAGAATCAGAAAATCGGCGGAAGGCGAAGTGGACGCCACGCTGTTGGCGCTTGCTGGTTTGAAGCGACTTGGCATTGCTGAAAAGGCAGCGGCTATCTTGCCGCTCGACACATTTCCACCTGCCATCGGGCAAGGCGCGGTTGGCGTTACCGCGCGCAGTGACGATGCGCGAGCGCTGGAAGCGTTTTCCCTGATCGCCGATGTCGATACAGGCGTTGCGCTTGCAGCTGAACGGACCTTTCTCACAATGTTGGACGGCTCTTGCCGGACACCGATTGCGGGTCATGCGGTTATCACAGGTGATCAGCTGACGTTTCATGGTCTTTATCTCAGCACCGATGGCAGCCAATCCTTCACCGCTAATGGCTCAGGCTCGATTAAAGACGCGGCCCTGATCGGTGAAAAAGCGGCGCGCGATATTCTTGCTGTCCTGCCAGAAGATATTCGCACACAGAGCGAATGAAAATTCTAATTACCCGCCCGGAACCCGATGCCGCGGCAACCGCCGAACGGCTCATCGGGTTGGGATATGAATGCTTGTCACTCCCTGCGACCGAAATTGTTGCAACGGGAAACACCATTCCTTCTGGCACGTTTACAGCCATTCTAGCCACAAGTGCCAATGCGTTCCGCATGATGACGAACGCGGATATTGCACGCTTACGCGCAAACCCGTTGCATTGTGTTGGTGAAAAAACGGCAAAAATTGCGCGCGATTTAGGCTTTATGTCGATCATAGTGGCTGGCGGATCGGGTAAAAAACTTGTTTCAGATATCAAAGCTCAATATCCGATATCAGCGCGGTTTTTGTACCTCACGGGCAGCCCGCGTAAGCCCACGGTCGAAGACGAACTTCGAGAGGCTGGCTATCAGGTCACGAGTGTCGAACTCTATAAGGCACAACCCGTAAGCGCATGGCCCACCCCAATGACAACCTCGCTCGCCAATGCCGACGCAGCGTTACATTTCTCGCGTGCCTCGGTCGAAACCTTGCTGGTTCTGGCGGAACGCTCAGGCCTTTTATCCGAGCTCAAACGATTGCCGCATTTTTGCCTGTCCGACGATGTGGCGTATCCGCTCCGCGAAGTCGGTTGCCCCAATGTCGCAACAGCAGCAGAGGCCAATGAAAATGGCCTTCTTGAACTCGTCGCAAGAGTTTCGCCTTAATCTGCTCTAGATCAAGGAAGTATAAACCTTAAGCGGTGATGGTTAGGCTTGATCGGATTTTGGAGCGGGAGCACGCTGACGCATGACTGAGAATGAATCAAATGCTGACGCCCAGCCATCGAGCAAAGCAAAAAGCGCGCGTTCGGCACCACCGATCATTGATCTTGCAGCTCAAGAGGTAAAATCAGAACAGCCATCGTCAGATGAAGGTAAGGCCGATTCCATAGCCGCCTCAAAACCGTTAAACCTGCACTGGATCGGGGCCGCATTGGTGGGAGGCCTGATTGGCGGCGCTTTGGTTGCAGGGGTCCTTCATTTTGTGCCTGCGAAAGAGAGCGGTGCTGATCGACTAACGGCACTTGAGACGAGCATTGGTCAGCTCGGATCTCAAGCATCGATAAAGCTACTCGAAACCCGCCTTGCAAAGGCAGAAAGCACGGTTAGCGATTTAAGAAAATCGTTAGAGCAAAATTCAAAATCATCGCCGGAGCTAACAGCCCGATTAAATACGATTGAAGAAGCATTGGGCCATATAAATGTTCA
>DAIOVR010000118.1:5793-7331 GCA_036758905.1 Beijerinckiaceae bacterium
TTTAAAATTGAAGCGTCTTTGGCGGTAGCAGCCGTTGCAATTTTTACGCTGGCAATTGCACTCGCTATTCTCTGGTCCATTATTCGATTTATTTTTCGCTTGCCCAGTATCATTTCCATCGGGTGGCATGCACGACAAAGACATAAAGGCCATCTCGCCATTTCACGCGGTATGATTGCGGTGGGCGCGGGTGATTCTAAAATCGCACATCGCAGTGCTTCAGAAGCCATCCGCCTGTTGGGCCGCGAACCATTGGCGCTTCTCTTATCCGCACAAGCCGCGCAAATGGAGGGCGATGGTGCAGGAGCAGCGCGGGCCTTTCACGATATGCTGGCAAGCGCGGATACAAAGCTGCTTGGCCTGCGTGGTCTCTATATTGAATGCCAGCGCTCGGGCCGTGAACAAGAGGCCGTTAAATACGCGGAAGAAACGGTCACCATCGCACCAAAGACTGCATGGGCCGTCGATGCTTTAATCGAGCATCACGCGAAAGCAGGCGACTGGCACAAGGCACTCATGGCGTTGGATCGCGGTAGCAGCGCCTTTGAGCGGGACGACCGTAAACGTAAACGCGCCGTCTTGCTGACCGCCGATGCCCTCTCCCATGGCGATGGTGCGCCTGAACACGCGATTGAGTCCGCACGGGAAGCGGCCAAACTGGCGCCCGAGCTCGTGCCTGCGCAGACCATTTTTGCGCATCTCCTCTCGCGACAGGGAAACTTCCGAAAGGCATCGCGCCTTCTGGAAGCCGCATGGAAGTTAAATCCGCATCCAGACCTTGCAGAGGCCTATCTTTCGATCCGACCCGGCGATGCCGCACGTGAAAGGCTGGCTCGTGCAAAAAAACTGATGGCGCTTAAGCCCGACCATGCGGAAAGCCGCTATGCCTTGGCGCGCACCTATCTCGAAACCCGGGAATTTGAAAAAGCACGTGAAGCGATTGCGCCACTCCTTGAAAACACGCCAACGGTTCGAACATGCCTCCTCATGGCAGAGCTTGAGCAGCTTGAACATGGCGATGGCGGTCATGTGAGGGAATGGTTAGGGCGAGCCTCCCACGCGCCGCGCGACCCGAGCTGGATCGGAGAGGGCTTAATCAGCGATGTTTGGGCGGCAATTTCGCCCATAAGCGGAAAACTTGATGTGTTTACCTGGGCAAAGCCCGCCGAAACGGTGATTGATCGACGGTTTTCTGAAGTTTTAAACGGAACGCTTCGCTCCCTTGGCTCAACCCAGTCACCATCAAACGCGCCTCAAGAGCCCGCTTCTTTGATGCCAGGCTTGAAAAAAACATTATCAGCCTCGGCATTTCTGGCTTCACAAGCCCAAGACAGCGAAATTATTAAGCCTGCACGGAAAAGTAAGGCGGATGTTATCTTCCCGCTCGCCCACTCGCCCGATGATCCGGGTCCGGGGCACGAATAAAATGCACCGCCTCGAGGCCGTTCTGCTAAAAGGGGGTAGGAAAATCGCTCGAACTCATGTATGGAACCGCGCGTTGCCGCTTTAGCTCAGTTGGTAGAGCACAGCTTTCGTAA
>DAIOVR010000119.1:0-7298 GCA_036758905.1 Beijerinckiaceae bacterium
CCCCGCGCGCGCAGCGGCTTCAATTCAAGGCTTGAGCGCCATTGCATCGCTTCGGCCACCGCATAGCCCGCCGAACCTGCGAGCACCGGCACCGCCAATAATCCCGTGCCGATAATGCCGAGCGAGAACAGCGCGAAAGTCAGCGGGCCAGCAAGCGGGCGCAGCGCTTCCGCCGCTTCCGCAGCGGTCGCAATCGTCGTGACGCCCGCTTGGTGCAGCGTCGCCGCCGTCGTGATCATGATGCAAAACGCGATGCCGTTGGAGAACGCCATCCCGACCCCGGTATCCACCGCCATGCGCCGGAGATGGTGCCGCGTGTCGGTTGCTTGCATGACGAGAGGGTGCTCGCGCGCCAGTTGCATGTCCTCGACTTCCTGCGCCGTCTGCCAGAAAAACACGTAAGGGCTGATCGTGGTGCCGAACACCGCAACAATAACCAGAAGATAGTCTGTGGTTATCTCAAAGGCCGGTTTGATGATCGCATGCACTGCTTCTATCCACTCGATATGAATGGTGAAAACGGCGGCGACATACACGAATAGCGCGAGGGTCAGCCATTTCAGCACGTGGGAGTAGCGTCGGTAGGGGATAAAAACCTCCGTGAGCGCGCAGAAAACGCCCAGTATAAGCGCGTATATCGGGGTCGGACCGCCGATGATGAGAGTAATCGCAGCGCCCATAGCAGCCAAATCAGCCGCAATATTGATCGTATTGGCAATAACCACGAGGAGTACGAGTGTAATCACCACCCATTCGGGATAGATTATTCTGGCATTGGCAATCACACCTTTGCCGGTTACTCGGCCAATTCTTGCCGCCACCAGCTGAATAGCCACCATAAATGGAAAAGTCAGGACAACAGACCATAATTGCTGAAATCCAAACTGCGCCCCAGCCTGAGAATAGGTCGCAATCCCCGAAGGATCATCATCCGCCGCCCCAGCAATCACCCCAGGCCCCAAAAGGCGCAAAAATACCGAAATTGGATGGTGAATCGGCCGTTTTTTGGCAGATTTCGAGGGAAAACTCATTTTAGGGCCGATCTTTTTTAGGTCGAATCAACGGAAAAAATGCTCCATTCCCATAACACTTTAAGCCCTAAAATGATCCGAAAAGCATGATAGAAGCGCCAAAATCGACCGAATCGACCCTGCAGCGCATCCTAAACGCGGCGATTCTCGAGATTTCGGCCTATGGTAGCACCAGAACCACCGTGGTCTCCATCGCCCAAGCCGCCGGAATGACCCACGCCAATGTTTACCGCCATTTTGCCTCAAAAACCGCCCTTTTAGACGCGATTTCGCAAGGTTGGCTCAAACCGATTGAGGCGCAGCTGGGCGAAATTGCCGACTCCCCCGATCCCGCCCGCGACAAGCTGGAGCGGTTGATAACCGCCCTTTTTCGCGCCTATCGCGACCGATTAGACGCGGATCCTCGCCTTTTTGACCTTTTTGTCGATGCTTTTAAGGAAAACCGCGCCCCCGCCCGCCAACACCGCGCCCGAATTCGCATCTTACTCGACCGAATTTTCGAAGAAGGCCTCTCCACCGGCTCGCTCGCTATCAAAAGCCGCGAAAAAGCGATGATTTTGGTCTTCGATACCCTTTATCGCTTCCTCCAACCCGAAGCGATCCGGCTTGATCATGAAATTCCCCGTCGCGCGATCGAAGCCCGCCTGGTCCTGACAATGTCCATGCTGGTGCGCGCCTTAGCAGGCTCAATTATCTAAGATCGGCATAACAAATTTCATATTATGTCATTTGTAATCATTTTTTTCAATGAATTCGTAGCTTTCTCAATATTTACATAAATTTGTTATCTTATTGAAATAATTATATTTTCAATATTCAATATCTTTAAATTTGTCGGGTTTGCCTCAAAAACAGGCGACCTAACCCATTCGACCAACTTGAAGCACAGGTCATTCGAGGATAAGCGCTTTGGACAATAAATCCCAAGATTGGGATCTCCGCAGGTAACCATTCGTTAGAAGGATTAGTTTGATGGCTCGCAAAAAAATCGCACTCGTCGGTTCCGGCCAAATCGGTGGCACCCTCGCTCACCTCGCTGGTTTGAAGGAATTGGGTGACATCGTTCTTTTCGATATTGCGGATGGCGTACCCCAGGGAAAAGGCCTCGATATTGCGGAATCGTCCCCTGTTGACGGCTTTGATGCCGCCTACAGAGGCGCATCAAGCTATGAGGCCATTGCCGGCGCCGACGTTGTAATTGTGACCGCCGGCGTTCCCCGTAAGCCAGGCATGAGCCGCGATGATCTCTTGGGCATCAATCTGAAGGTGATGGAAGCGGTCGGTACCGGCATCAAGCAATATGCACCGAAAGCCTTTGTCATTTGCATCACCAACCCGCTCGATGCAATGGTGTGGGCCCTCCAGAAGTTCTCGGGCATCAATCCTAAGAAAATCGTCGGTATGGCAGGCGTGTTAGACTCGGCCCGCTTCCGCTATTTCTTGGCTGAAGAATTCAAGGTCTCCGTCAAGGACGTTTCCGCGATGACGTTGGGCGGCCATGGCGACGATATGGTGCCAATGGTTCGCTATTCAAATGTTGGCGGCATTCCTCTTCCCGATCTCGTCAAGATGAAGTGGACAACGCAAGAACGTTTGGACGCCATTGTTGAACGCACGCGCAAGGGCGGCGGAGAGATTGTTAATTTGCTTAAAACGGGTTCTGCCTTCTATGCACCTGCCGCTTCAGCGATTGCAATGGCCGAGAGCTATTTGAAAGATCAGAAGCGCGTCTTGCCATGTGCGGCTTACATTTCAAATGCCTATGGCGTGAAGGATATGTTCGTCGGCGTGCCAATCGTTATCGGTGAAAAGGGCGTTGAACGTATCGTGAAGCTCCGGATGAAGTCTGATGAGAAAGAAGCCTTCGCAAAATCCGTCGCATCGGTTCAGAGCCTTATTGACGCGTGCAAAGTCATTAATCCTGCGCTCGCATAATTTAACCTCTTGTAGTGCCTAAAAGGGACCGCGTCCTTTAACGTGTGCATTTAAGGATACTCTATGAACATTCATGAATATCAGGCAAAAGCAGTGCTGAAGGAATTCGGTGTGCCAGTGTCCAATGGCCGGGCAATTATGCAGGCTTCCGAAGCTGAAGCTGCCGCAAAAGCACTTGGCGGTCCGCTATGGGTTGTTAAATCACAAATTCATGCGGGTGGCCGAGGTAAGGGCAAATTTAAAGAAGCCGCGGCCGGAGAAAAAGGCGGCGTAAGGCTTGCAAAGTCTATCGATGAAGTGAAGCAATTTGCTTCCCAAATGCTTGGTAACACGCTTGTAACGATCCAAACGGGCCCTCACGGCAAGCAGGTTAACCGTCTTTATATCGAAGATGGCTCAGATATCGCCAAAGAATTCTATCTCTCGATGCTGGTCGATCGCGCAACATCAAGAATAGCCTTTGTTGTATCGACAGAAGGTGGAATGGATATCGAAGAAGTTGCTCATAAGTCGCCAGAGAAAATTGTTACCTTCTCGGTTGATCCAGCAACCGGAATTATGCCGCATCACGGACGCGCGGTCGCTAAGGCTTTAAAGCTTACTGGCGATCTTGCTAAGGAAGCTGGCGTATTAGTCGAACAGCTTTTCGCTGCATTCGTCGCCAAAGACATGGCGATGTTGGAAATCAATCCATTGATTGTCACAACCGATCATCATTTGAGATGTTTGGATGCAAAGATCTCTTTTGATTCAAACGCCCTTTATCGCCATGCAGAAATAATGGCTTTGCGCGATGAGACGGAAGAAGACGCAAAAGAAATTGAAGCGTCGAAATATGACCTGTCCTACATCGCTCTTGATGGAACCATTGGCTGTATGGTGAATGGCGCCGGCCTCGCTATGGCCACCATGGATATCATTAAGCTCTATGGTGAATTTCCGGCCAACTTCTTGGATGTTGGCGGTGGCGCAACCAAAGAAAAGGTAACTGCGGCATTTAAGATCATCACCGCCGATCCGAATGTTCAAGGTATTCTTGTCAATATTTTTGGCGGCATCATGAAGTGTGATGTTATCGCCGAAGGCGTGATCGCTGCCGTGAAAGAAGTGGGCCTTACCGTTCCCCTCGTCGTTCGTTTGGAGGGAACCAATGTCCAACTTGGCAAAGATATTATTTCTAAATCCGGTCTCAACGTTATTGCGGCTGACGATCTCGATGATGCCGCCCAAAAAATTGTTAAGGCCGTGAGGGAGATCCGCTAATGGCTATTCTTATTGATGCCAACACAAAAGTTTTGACGCAAGGGTTTACCGGAAAAACGGGGACGTTTCATTCGGAGCAAGCCATTGCTTATGGAACGAAGATGGTTGGCGGCACGTCGCCAGGTAAAGGCGGAACAACCCATTTAGGGTTACCGGTATTCGATACCGTTTCCGAGGCACGCGCAGCAACGGGCGCCGATGCTTCCGTTATTTATGTCCCGCCACCCGGCGCGGCAGACGCGATTTGCGAAGCCATTCAGGCCGAAATTCCGCTTATCGTTTGTATTACGGAAGGCATTCCTGTTTTGGATATGGTTCGCGTGAAGCGCGCCCTTTCTGGTTCAAAATCTCGCTTAATTGGACCCAATTGTCCAGGTGTGATGACTGCTGGCGAATGTAAGATTGGCATCATGCCCGGTAACATCTTTAAGCCTGGAAATGTGGGTATTGTTTCACGTTCTGGAACGTTGACTTACGAAGCCGTCTTCCAAACCACGATGGAAGGTTTAGGGCAGACATCGGCCGTTGGTATTGGTGGCGACCCTGTTAAGGGAACAGAATTTATCGACATGCTTGAAATGTTTTTGGCAGATCCAAAAACAGAATCCATCGTCATGATTGGTGAAATCGGGGGCTCTGCGGAAGAGGATGCCGCGCAGTTCCTGATTGATGAAGCTAAGCGTGGTCGCAAAAAGCCAGTGGTAGGGTTTATCGCTGGCCGTACAGCGCCTCCCGGCCGTCGTATGGGTCATGCCGGTGCTATTATATCGGGCGGCAAGGGTGGGGCTGAGGATAAAATTGCTGCCATGGAAGCGGCAGGTATCCGGGTATCACCATCGCCGGCACGGTTGGGTAAAACACTGGTAGAACTGTTAAAGGGCTAAGGCTCTAAGGAGTAGGTCATGGGACGCCAGGATCAGAACGAAGCATTTCTTGAGACGTCATTTCTATATGGCGGAAACGCAGCCTATATTGAAGAGCTGCAAGGTCGCTATGAGAAAGATCCTTCATCGGTTGATGCCGAATGGAGAGCTTTTTTTGATGCTTTAAAAGATGATCCTGAGTCCGTTCAAAAGTCAGTAAAGGGCGCTTCTTGGAAGAAGCCCAATTGGCCGATTACTAAACGTGATGATCTGGTTTCTGCCCTTGATGGAAATTGGGCTGACATCGAAAAGGCAGTTAGCGATAAATTAAAGGGTAAAGCTGACGGGTCAAAAGCTGCCGTTTCGCAAAGCGATCTTCAACAGGCAACCCGCGATTCCGTTCGTGCCTTGATGATGATCCGAGCCTATCGCATGCGTGGTCATCTCCATGCCAATTTGGATCCCCTTAATCTTGAGCCTCGTAAAGATCATGAGGAGCTGCATCCGTCGTCTTATGGATTTACAGAAGCGGATTGGGATCGCAAAATTTTTATCGATTTCGTATTGGGTCTTGAATACGCAACGATACGGGAAATGCTTGCCCTTCTGCGCCGTACCTATTGCTCAACAATCGGCTGGGAATTTTTGCATATCTCAAATCCCGCTGAAAAGAGCTGGATCCAAGCACGTATTGAAGGGCCGGATAAAGAAATCGCTTTTACCCGCGAAGGCAAACGGGCAATTCTAAATAAGCTTGTCGAAGCAGAAGGCTTCGAAAAATTTATTGATGTGAAATATACCGGCACCAAACGCTTCGGTCTTGATGGCGGTGAATCGATGGTTCCCGCCCTTGAACAAATCATCAAGCGTGGCGGTGCTTTGGGTATCCAAGAAATCGTATTCGGCATGGCCCATCGCGGCCGCCTAAATGTTTTGGCGCAAGTGATGGGTAAACCGCACCGTGCGATCTTCCACGAGTTTAAAGGCGGTTCCTACGCGCCGGCGGATGTTGAGGGCTCGGGCGATGTGAAATATCATCTCGGTGCATCGTCTGATCGAATTTTTGACGGCAACAATGTCCATCTTTCGCTCACGGCCAACCCGTCCCATCTTGAAATCGTTGATCCGGTCGTTCTTGGTAAGGTTCGTGCCAAGCAAGACCAGCTCGATGATACAGCAGAGCGCGTAAAAGTTTTGCCGTTGCTAATTCACGGCGATGCTGCTTTTGCGGGACAGGGCGTAGTCGCAGAATGTTTAGGTCTGTCAGGACTCAAGGGCCACAAGACCGGCGGATCAATTCACTTTATCATCAATAATCAAATCGGCTTTACGACCTATCCGCGGTTTTCGCGTTCGTCGCCCTATCCGTCCGATGTCGCTAAGATGATCGAAGCACCTATTTTCCATGTGAATGGTGATGATCCAGAGGCGGTTGTATTTGCCGTGAAAGTTGCTGTCGAATTTAGGCAATTATTTCACAAGCCTGTTGTGATCGACATGTTCTGCTATCGGCGCTTTGGTCACAATGAGGGTGACGAGCCGAGCTTTACCCAGCCACTGATGTATAAGAAAATTCGTCAGCAGGCGACGACATTAGAAATCTATTCAAAAAAATTGATTTCTGAAGGTGTTGTAACCGAAGGCGAAGTTGACAAGATGAAATCCGATTGGCGTGCGCGCCTTGAGGCTGAACATGAAGCTGGTCAGGCCTATAAGCCAAACAAAGCCGACTGGTTAGACGGGCGCTGGGCTGGCTTGAAAGCCGTTGCCTCGACACAAGACGATGCGCGTCGGGGTGAAACGGGTGCGCCTCTTCCGTTGCTAAAGGAAATCGGTGCGAAAATTACCCAAATTCCCGATGGATTTAACGCTCATAAAACCATTCAACGTTTCTTAGAAAATCGTCGTAAGGCGATTGATACGGGTGAAGGCATTGATTGGGCGACGGGTGAAGCCTTGGCATTTGCCCTCACCGTTAATGAGGGAACGCGCGTTCGCTTATCGGGACAAGATGTTGAGCGTGGAACGTTTTCTCAGCGTCATTCTGTTCTGATCGATCAAGAAACAGAGCGCCGCTATAAGCCTTTGAGCAATATCCGCGAAGGCCAAGGCAAATACGAAGTTATTAACTCGATGTTGTCGGAAGAGGCCGTGCTTGGCTTCGAATATGGCTACTCTTTGTCTGAGCCTAATGCGCTCACGCTTT
>DAIOVR010000120.1:0-7263 GCA_036758905.1 Beijerinckiaceae bacterium
CTGATAAGAGAGATCCGCTCATGATCCGCATCCTGCGCCTGTTTGTTTGGATCACTGTGGCCCTGTTTCCGTTTATAGGCCCCGCCAGCGCCCAATCTTCACCCGTTACCGTCTTTGCCGCCGCATCCTTAAAAGACGTGCTGGAGGAGGCTGGTAAAGCCTTTACCGCATCAGGCGGTCAAGAGGTGCGCTTTTCCTTCGCGTCTTCGGCATTGCTGGCCAAACAGATTGAGAATGGGGCGCCTGCGGATCTCTTTGCGTCGGCCGATCTCAAATGGATGGACTATCTCGTCGAGAAGGATCGGATTCAGCGGGCGAGCCTCATGGCCTTGCTCGGCAATCACCTTGTTTTCGTCGCACCTTCTAATTCTCCACTAACCGCGCTTGAATTGAACGAGGCGGCACTCGGCCAGGTAATGGGCGGTGGGCGCTTGGCAGTTGCCGAGGTTACTGCGGTGCCAGCCGGCATTTACGCCAAGCAAGCGCTACAAAAGCTCGGCCTATGGGGCATGGTCGAAAACCGTCTTGCCCAAAGCGATAATGTGCGCGCCGCACTCATGTTTGTGGAGCGCGGAGAAGTACCGCTCGCTATTGTTTATAAAACAGATGCGTTGGCTGATCCGAAGGTAAAAATCGTAGCGCAATTTCCATCGGATAGCCACGAGCCGATCGTCTATCCCTTCGCGCTTACAACGGTCGCTATAGGCGAAGTGCCGCAGCAGTTTTTGACCTTTTTAAAAGGCCCTGTCGCCAAAGCGATTTTTGAGAAAGCGGGTTTTCCGGTCCTTCAACCGTAAGAGGGGCTTCAGGCCCGCTTGGCCAACACCTCGTCAAGCCAGTCGGTGCGCATTTCTGGCACGGATGAGAGAAGCTTTTCGGTATAGGGGTGAAACGGTGGCGCGAAAATATCCGCCGTTGGCCCTTGTGCGATGATCTCGCCCTGCAACATCACCGCCGTGCGGTGCGCGATGCGGCGTACAATACCAAGATCATGGGTGATGAACAAATAACCCACGCCCAACGTGTCTTGCAGCTGTTTGAGTAGTTTGAGAATCTCATCCGCCACCAATTGATCAAGCGCCGAAGTCGGCTCGTCGCATATGATGATATCGGGCTCGGCCGCAAGCGCGCGCGCAATACAGATACGCTGCTTTTGTCCGCCTGAAAGCGCGGTTGATAAACGGCCTGCATAGTCTTCCGGCAAGCCCACAAGGCGCAACAATTCGGCAACGCGTGCTTTGACTTCCGAAGGCGAGCGATTGAAATAAAATTCAACAGGACGACCGATAATCTCGCCAATCGTCTGGCGCGGATTAAGCGCTACATCGGGTTGTTGATAAATCAATTGCACTTTGCGCAGCGTGTCGCGGTTACGGTCCTTAAGCGCAGGCGGTAGCACTTCACCGTGCAATTTCACTTCACCCGTCACACAGGGCAGCAGCCCCACCAGCAAGCGTGCGAGAGAGCTTTTGCCCGAGCCCGATTCACCCACAACAGCCACGGTTTCGCCACGTGCAACCGAGATGGAAACATGCTTGACAGCTTTGAACGTGCCGTAAATGCCCGTCACATCAACCCCTTCAAGCACAGGCTTTTCGCGGGTTGTTGTAGCGGCCATGGCAAGCTTGTCCGCAGCCTTACGCTCGGCCACGAGTGCCTTGGTGTAATCCATATGGGGCTCGAGCAAGATTTGTCCCGTCTCGCCCACTTCCACCATTTTGCCGTGGCGCAGCACCATCACACGGTCTGCTACTTGCGCGACCACTGCGAGATCATGCGAGATATACAGCGCTGCCATATTATAATCACGAATGAGCTTTTTTAAGAGCGCCAACACTTCAATTTGCGTCGTCACATCAAGCGCGGTTGTTGGCTCGTCGAGCACCAAAATATCGGGGCGGCACGACATTGCCATCGCCGCCATTGCGCGCTGCAATTGTCCGCCCGACACTTGGTGCGGATAGCGGTTGCCAAACGTGTCGGGGTTCGGCAAATCGAGCGCACGAAAGAGCTCAAGCGCCCAGGCTTGCGCCTCCGCTTCCGTCATCAGCCCGTGGCTGATCGGCATTTCGGTTACCTGATCCATCAAGCGATGCGCAGGGTTAAACGAGGCCGCGGCACTTTGCGCGATATAGGCGATGCGCTGGCCGCGCCGCTCGCGGCGCCCTTCGGCATCAAGCGTGCGCACATCTTCGCCCTGAATTTCAACCTTGCCGCCGGTGATGCGGCATCCCGCGCGGGCATAGACCATGGAGGCAAGCCCGATGGTGGATTTACCAGCACCTGATTCACCAATCAGGCCCATCACTTCGCCGCGCTTTAATTCAAGCGAGACATTATCAACGAGCACCGCACCCGAGAGCGCCTCAACGCGCAGATCGGTGAGTTTCAGAATGGTTTCATTCACATCGCGCGTCATCGTCTTACATCTCCGCCGATGCGCCAGACGGACGCGAATTGATTGAGAGGATCCAGTCGACAACGAGGTTTACACCCACCGTCATCATCGCAATCGCCAAAGCAGGCCAGAGCGGTGCGGGAAGGCCGAAGCTGATCGCCTTGCCATTGTCGCGCACCATGCCGCCCCAATCTGCATATGGCGGCTGAATACCAAGACCCAAAAAGCTCAAGCTCGCGACAAACAAAAAGTTGAAGCAGAAGCGCAAGCCGAATTCTGAAATCATGGGGGGCAGCGCATTGGGCAGAATCTCGCGCCGCATGATCCACCATAGGCCTTCGCCGCGAAGCTTTGCGGCCTCGACATATTCCATCACAACAAGATTGGTCGCCACCGCGCGCGCCAAGCGAAACACGCGTGTTGAATCAAGCACCGCGAGCGTCAGGATCAAGGTCATGATCGACGAGCCAAACACGGAGAGAATAATCAGCGCGAAAATCAACAGCGGGATCGAGAGCATCACATCGACAATACGCGACAGAATTTGATCGATCACGGTTCCACCAACAGCTGCCAGAAAACCCGCAGTGGTTCCGATCAAGAACGATAAAACGGTTGTTACCAGCGCCACGCCAATCGTCATGCGCGCCCCGAAGATCAAGCGCGACAGCATATCGCGACCGATATTATCCGTGCCCAATAGAAAATCCCAAGACGGATCATCCCATGTTTGGCCAACCGACTCCGATTCCGAATAAGGCGCAATCACATCGGCGAAGACCGCGACCAAGATAAAGAGCGTGATGATTGCGAGGCCAAGCCAAGCCGTGGATGTGGGCTTGTAACCGAACAGTTTCATTCCAAAATCCTTACCGAGGATGCCTGAGCCGTGGATTGACCATGATCGCCAACACGTCAGCGATCGTGTTTAATCCAACAAACGCGCCCGCAAAAATTAAGCCGCAGGCTTGAACGACCGGAAGATCGCGTTTGGTAACGCCATCGACCATGAATTGACCAACGCCCGGATACACAAACACGACTTCAATCACGACAACGCCGACAATCAGATAAGCGAGGTTCAGCGCAATCACCGAAATGATGGGCGCAGCAGCATTTGGCAGCGCATGGCGCACAATCACTTGGCTGCGCGTGAGCCCTTTAAGAAAAGCCATTTCAATATAGGGCTGCGACATGATCGAGAGCACGGAAGTGCGCGTCATGCGCAGCATATGCGCCATCACGAGCATGGTCAGCGTGAAAGCGGGCAGGGCCGTTGTGTAAATTTTTTCGACAAATCCCATTTCAGGGAACACCGTCGACAGCGATGGGAAAATTTCAAACTGCACTGCGAGATAAAGGATCAAAACATAGGCGATAAAAAACTCAGGGACAGAGATCGTCATCAGCGAAATAATATTCACGAAACGATCGATAAATTTGCCTTCATTGATGGCGGCGATAATGCCCAAGACAACCGAAGTCGGCACCGCAATCAGCGCGGCATAGCCCGCCAAAAACAACGTGTTCATAAAGCGCGGTGTGATGACTTCAACGATCACGCGCTTATTCGTCATAGCGATACCGAGATCGCCATGCAGCGCGTTAAAAAACCATTCGAGATAGCGGACATAAGCGGGCCGATCGAGGCCCAGCTCGTGGCGGAAAACCGCCAAGGTTTCGGGCGTCGCCCCTTGGCCCAAAATGGCACTGGCAACGTCACCGGGAAGAACTTCGGTCGCAGCGAAAATCAGTACGCTAACAGCCCAAAGAGTAATAATGCCGAGGACGATCCGAACGGCTATCGTTTTTAGCATCGGATCGTCCCCCTTAGTGCATTATCTTATTCTAAATCAGTTCGCTTGATTTAAGCGAACCAACCCTTTTCTGCGATACGGTCGTCATTCATGTCGTAACGAGCATGTGGGTCTGCACCCATGACGTTCTTCGCATAGCCGTCGAGATAGTCGGTGATGGCGAAGCAGATCATGCCGCCGTCTTCCGCAATCATTTCCTGCGCGTGGAAATAGAGTTCCTTACGCTTCTTCTCGTCGAGCTCTGCGCGGGCTTCGCCGATCAGCTTGTCGAACTCTGGAACGCGCCAGTTGGAGTCATTCCAATCCGAGCCCGAACCATAGACCTGCGTGAAGGTTTGGTCAGCCGAGAGACGACGGCCCCAATACACGGCGCAGAATGGCACCTTAAGCCAAACGTTATCCCAATAACCGTCAGCCGAGACCTTCTTCACATCGAGGTTGATCTTGGCCTTCTTGAGGGATTCTTGGAACAGAGTGGCGCAATCCACAGCCGAACCCCAAGCACCTTCGGACGCCTGCAATTCGATCTTGGCATCGCCAAGGCCGGCCTTCTTGAAGTGGAAGGCAGCTTTATCTGGATCATATTTACGCTGTGGCATTGCCGTGTTGTAGAAGGGGTTCAGCGCGTCGAGCGTGTGGTCGTTGCCCGGCGTTGCGAAGCCATTATACACTTGCGAAATGATCTTCTCGCGGTCGATGCCGTATTTCAACGCAAGGCGCAGGTCCTTGTTGTCGAATGGCTTGTCGGTGACGCGGGAGACGAAGCAGAAGCGGTTACCCGTACCCTTGGTACGAACAACGTTGAGCTTCTTGTCCTTCATGAGAAGGTTCACGGTGCGTGGGTCGAGGCGGTTGATCGCGTCAACCTGACCGGACTGGAGAGCGGCCGTACGGGCTGCTGGATCTTGGATGTTGCGGATTTCGACCATGTCGAAGTTCGCGCGGCCAGCCTTCCAGTAATCGCCACGGCGCTTGAACACGAGGCGAACGCCTGGCTCGAAGCTTTCCAGCGTGTAACCGCCGGTGCCGATTGGCTTCTGCCAGTCGGTGAAACCATCAGGAACGACAACGATGTGGTAGTCGCCGAGAATGACAGGGAAGTCGGCGTTACCGGCTTCGAGCGTCACAGCGATCTGGTTCTCGTTGACCTTCTTGATTTCCGTGATCTGCTTCAAGATGCCCTTGGCAGGCGACTTCGTTTCGCCGCGATGGATCGCGATCGAATAGAGAATGTCGTCGGCGGTCAGCGTCTTGCCGTTCGAGAACTTCACGCCCTTGCGGACATTGAAGACCCATTCCTTCGCGCCTGGCTTGGCTTCCCAGCTTTCGAGCAATTCGCCGGTTGGCTTGCCCGATGGGTCGAATTCAACGAGGCCGTTCATAACGCAGAGCGATGCAGCGATCATGACGGAGTCAGAATAGGTGCGTGGATCGAGCGAATCGGTAGCCGAGCCGCCTTCCATACCAATGCGGAACGTGCCGCCAACCTTCGGTGCTGCAGCTTGTGCGGTACCCGAGAGCAGCGATGGCGCAACCGCCATGCCGGCGCCAATCATGGCAACGCCGCTCATAAAGTCGCGACGGGACAAGGTGCCCTTGTCAAACATATGTTTAAGCTTGTTGTACTCTTCCACGGCGATCCCCTTTTTTGGTGTCGGCCAGCCGATTCAGCGAATCGGAGACCCATTGCCATTTCTCTGTTTCCATGACGCCGATCCCACCCATGGCTTAAAACCATTGAGCCTTACCGGCATCCTCCCAAAGGGTGCGACAGGCACCCTATGCTCTATCGTTGCCGAAGCGCGCGAAAGAAACAAGCTAAAGAATCACTTTTTTTACCGTTTACAGTGATCCAATTGCTCATTCATGCGTCAAATGTCGTATTTTGATAAAATCAGGCCGGATTTTCAAAGTGTGAATTGGCCGATTTTAATCGAAAGCGAGCTGCACCTTCATCGCTTTTGTCCGATCCGACGCCAATTCGAAGGCTGAGCGCGGGTTGGTGTAGTGAATCGTCGCGCTCAAAAGCGGGGTCACATCAATCGCCCGTTTGGCCAGAAGTTCGACGGCCCAGTTGAATTCTTCAAAGAATCGGAAGGTTCCGGCCAATTCAAGCTCTTTGGACGCGAGTAAATTCAACGGAACCGCCACTTCGCCGCCCATGCCGATCTGCACGATCCGGCCCCTCGGCATGACGCAAGCAATGGCATCGGCTAATGCCCTTCCATTGCCGGAAGCTTCAAAAGCGACATCAAAATAGCCCTTATCGGCCTTGTATGGCTCCAGCGAGTCGGGCGCATCCTTGGTATTAAGCGCCGCATCCGCGCCGATTTTCATCGCAATTGCCAGAGCCGGAGCAGCGATATCGGTCACGACGATTTCTCGAGCTCCCGCATGCCGCGCTGCCAAAATGGTCAGCGCTCCGATCGGCCCGCATCCGGTCACAAGCACGCGACGTCCCGCAATCGGCCCCGCGCGACGAGTCGCATGCAGGCAAACGGCCAAAGGCTCCGCGAAGGCCGCGATATCCGGCGGCGTTGAATTGCCGGTCGGCACGGCCTGCGCCGCGGTGCAAACGAGCTTTTCACGAAACCCGCCTTGAACATGGGGAAACCGCATCGCCGAGCCATAAAAGCGCATTTGCAAGCAGTGAATGGGCTGGCCTTCAAGGCAGAAGCGGCACGTGCCGCAGGGCAGGCTCGGATTAACCGCCACCCGATCGCCGGGCTGCACCGATGTAACCCCCGCACCAATGGCCGTCACCGTTCCGGCAATTTCATGGCCCAACACCATCGGCTCTTTGAGACGCACGGTGCCAAAGCCACCATCGTGATAATAATGGAGATCCGAACCACAAATGCCGCCGCGCGTGACCGATACGGCCACTTCACCGGGGCCGGGATCGAGCAAAGGCACATCACCAATTCTCAAATCATGCGCCGAGTGAATGATGATCGCTTTGGTTTGATTGGTCATGACGGTTCCACTTTCAAAATTGACTGCCCATAACACTGAACGATTTTTGCGTATTCGGAAAGGTTCAGTTTC
>DAIOVR010000121.1:0-7240 GCA_036758905.1 Beijerinckiaceae bacterium
ACGGGAGGGCATCTCTTCCCTGCCGAAGCCTTGGCCGTTGAATTGGTTAAACAAGGCATTGAGGTACATTTAGCAACAGACGCCCGCGGCATGGCCTATGGTGGTGCTTTTCCTGCTAAAGAACGCCACGCCATTCGGGCGGCGACGCCATCCGGCAAATCGCCGATTGCGCTAATTAAGGCGCTGTTGGCATTGGGGCGGGGACTTGTGCAATCCCTTCAATTGGTGCGGCGTTTAAAGCCCGATGCCGTTGTAGGATTTGGAGGTTATCCGTCTGTGCCGCCCGTCTTAGCGGGCTGGCTCTTGGGCATTCCAACGCTTGTGCATGAGCAAAATGGGGTTCTTGGTCGGGCCAATCGGTTTTTGGCACCGCTCACCAAAGGGCTTGCAACGGGATTTGGCGACGTCAAATCCGTGCCCCATTCGGTTAAGGGCAGAATGCATCTTGTTGGCAATCCGGTACGCCCCGCTGTTTTAGAGGTGGCGGATCTCGCCTATCGTCCAGTAACGACTGACGGTGCGATTCATCTTCTCGTAACAGGCGGCAGCCAAGGCGCGCGGGTAATGAGCGATGTTGTGCCGAAAGCATTGGGCTTGCTTCCACGAGAACTGAAATCGCGTCTTGCGATTGTCCATCAGGCGCGTGGCGATGATCTTGCGGTTGCTGAACGGAATTATGCCGAGGCAGGAATCAAAGCGGATATTCGCGCGTTTTTTGACGATTTGCCGAAACGAATTGCCGATGCCCATCTTGTGATTGGCCGGGCGGGCGCATCAACCGTTGCGGAATTAGCCGTGATCGGGCGTGCATCTATTCTTGTGCCCTTACCCGGATCGCTTGATCAGGATCAGGCCGCCAATGCAGAAAGCCTCGCCCAGATCGGTGCGGCAACCATTATAAAGCAGGCTAATTTCACGCCAGAGACGCTGGCTGGGCTCCTCGAAAGGCTCTTTAGTCATCCTTCCGAATTGACCGACTCAAGTGTCGCCGCCAAAAGCGCGGGGATTCCGGATGCAGCGGTGCGATTGGCTCGCCTCGTTGTTGATGTCGCCGGATTAGACGTAAAGCGGAGTAACGGGTCATGAAGCTGCCAAGCGAACTGGGTGCCATTCATTTTGTCGGCATTGGCGGTATTGGCATGTCGGGCATTGCCGAGGTTTTACATAATCTCGGCTATCGCGTGCAAGGCTCGGACGCTTCCGATAGCGCGAATGTTAAACGGTTGCGCGAGAAGGGTATCGTTGTTCACATTGGCCATGCGGCTGAAAATTTGGGCGATGCCGAGGTTGTTGTGGTCTCTACCGCTATCCGTCGTGATAATCCGGAATTGATGGCAGCGCGCGAGAGGCGCCTTCCGGTGGTGCGGCGAGCCGAAATGCTGGCGGAACTCATGCGGCTTAAAACCTGCGTGGCGATTGCCGGAACCCATGGCAAGACCACCACAACGTCACTGGTTGCAACCTTGCTGGTCGCGGGGCAATTCGATCCGACTGTTATCAATGGCGGTATCATCAATGCCTATGGCACCAATGCGCGGCTGGGCGATGGCGAATGGATGGTGGTTGAGGCGGATGAATCGGATGGTACGTTTTTAAAACTGCCAGCGGATGTTGCCGTTGTTACTAATATTGATCCCGAGCATCTCGATCATTTTAAAACCTTCGATGCGATTAAAGAGGCGTTTCGTGCCTTTATCGAGAATTTGCCGTTTTATGGCTTTGCTGTGATGTGTCTGGATCATCCGACGGTACAGGAACTCGTTGGAAAAATCGAGGATCGACGCGTCATTACCTATGGCCAGAATCCACAAGCCGATGTGCGGCTTGGCAAAGTTGATTTGGCAGGCGGACGTTCGAAATTTTCGGTCTCTATTCGTGATCGTAAATCAAAGGCTGTTACGAAGATCGATGACCTCGTTCTGCCAATGCCGGGGCATCACAATGCTTTGAATGCAACGGCTGCCATTGCCGTTGCCTATCATCTTGGCATGGCACCAGATGCGATCCGTGTGGCGCTTGAAGGCTTTGGTGGTGTCAAGCGTCGCTTCACCAAGACAGGTGAGTGGAATGGCGCTGAAATCTTCGATGATTACGGCCATCATCCGGTTGAAATTGCTGCTGTGTTGAAGGCTGCGCGCGCTTCGACAACGGCTAAAGTAATCGCTGTTGTTCAGCCGCATCGTTATACGCGCTTGGCCTCGCTGTTTGATCAATTTTCGACCTGCTTTAACGATGCCGATTGTGTCATCGTTGCCGATACCTATGCCGCAGGCGAAGCAACGATTGCAGGGGCTGATCGCGATGGATTGGTGCAAGGCATTAAAGCGCATGGTCATCGTCAGGTAATTGCGCTGCCTGATTCATCGTATTTGGCGAAGATCGTTCATGGCATTGCAGCACCGGGCGATTATGTTGTGTGCTTGGGCGCGGGCAATATCACCCATTGGGCTTACGCGTTGCCCGGTGAGCTCGCAGCGCTCGACGCGGTGAAGGCATGACAGATGTAACGACGTTAGCGTTGCCGCCCTTGCGCGGCTCGTTGTCGTATCATGTCTCGCTTGCTCCTTATTCATGGTTTCGTGTTGGTGGTCCTGCCGATCTTTTTTTTGCGCCTGAAGATGAAAATGATCTTTCAGTTTTTTTGTCAGCCTTGCCGTCTGATGTTCCTGTTTTAGTGCTTGGCTTGGGCTCTAACCTGTTGGTGCGCGATGGCGGGTTTCGCGGTGCGGCGATCAAGCTTGGCAAAGGGTTTCAGGCGATTACGACAGACGACCAACACCGCGTTACAGCCGGTGCAGGTGCGGCGGATGTAAAGGTCGCGCGTATGGCCGCTGAGGCGGGCATTGCAGGCCTCTCTTTTCTTCGCGGTATCCCGGGCACGATCGGCGGTGCATTGCGGATGAATGGTGGTGCGTATGGCGGGGAAACAAAGGATGTTTTTGTTTCTGCTCGCGGCGTTGATCGCAGCGGTCTCGTACATGCCTTTAACCATGCGGCGATGGGTTTTACTTATCGCCATTGCGCTGTCGCCGATGATATCATTTTCACAGAGGCTGTTTTACAAGGCAGGCCCGGCGAGTCTGCTGCGATTTTGGCCGAGATGAATGTGATTACCGAAGCTCGTTCGGCAACGCAGCCCGTGAACACGCGTACCGGTGGTTCAACCTTTCGTAACCCTCATGGGTATAAAGCATGGGAACTTGTCGATCAGGCAGGGTTTCGGGGATTTAAAAAGGGCGGGGCGGAAGTCTCTCCCTTGCATACGAATTTTCTGATTGCTCATGAGGGGGCAAAGGCCTCGGATATTGAAGCGCTCGGCGAAGAGATACGAAGCCGCGTGTTTGAGCAGTCGGGCATTCGTCTCGAATGGGAAATTAAGCGGGTAGGTGAGCCATGAGCGCTAAAAAGCATGTTGCCGTTTTGATGGGCGGCCTTTCCGCCGAGCGTTCGGTCAGTCTCAAGACCGGCCAAGCTTGCGCGCTGGCGCTGGAAGGTGAGGGGTTCAAGGTGACGCGCGTTGATGTCGGTCGCGATTTGGCCGAAGTGCTGGCGTGGTTGAAGCCTGATGTCGTCTTTAACGCGCTGCATGGCCGGTTTGGCGAAGACGGCATCGTGCAGGGCATTTTGGAGATGATGCGTATCCCTTACACGCATTCCGGTGTGCTTGCTTCTGCATTAGCGATGCAGAAAGACCGCGCGAAATCGGTGATGAAGGCCGCAGGCGTTCCCGTTGCGGAGGGCATTACGGTTAGCCGGTTTGAAGCCGCCAAGCGCCATGTGATGAAGCCTCCTTATGTGGTGAAGCCGGTTAGTGAGGGGTCGTCGGTCGGTGTTATCATTGTTAAGGAAGATCGCTCCCACCCGCCGCAGGAATTGGCCAGTGATGATTGGGCCTTTGGCGAATCAGTTTTGGTCGAACGTTTCATTCCGGGACGGGAATTAACCTGTGCGGTGATGGATAATAAGGCCTTGGGAGTCATTGATATTCGTCCGTCGACGGGTGTTTTCTACGACTTTGATGCGAAATATGCCAAGGGCGGATCTATTCACGTTTTGCCGGCGGAAATTTTACCAAATATTTACCATCTTGTTCAAAAACTAGCATTAACGGCACATCAATCTCTTGGCTGTCGGGGCGTAAGCCGCATGGACTTTCGATATGACGACACGCCCAATGGTACGGGCGAGGTTATCTGCCTCGAAGTCAATACCCAGCCAGGGATGACGGAAACGTCGCTTGTGCCAGAGTTGGCAGCCCATGCGGGCATTAGTTTTGGCGAGTTGGTAAAATGGATGGTTCAGGACGCGACCTGCGATCGTTGAGGGCAGCAAGCCCCTACGCTCAGACTGGTTTTGTCTATCGTTCCGAGCCTCTTTCTTCTCGCTTTTTTCAGTTTTTTTCCTCCGTGGGCGGTCGTGTTATTGAGCGCGTGTTGGCAGGATTTTCGCGCCTGCCTAAGGGTTTTGGTTCAAGTCTCACTGTTGCATTGTTTGTCGGCACTGCGGCCTTTGGGCTTTATCGCGGTGGGCATCTGGATGCGTTTGTGGTGACCTATGGCGAGCCACGCAGCGTCGTGGCGCGTCTCTTAGGGTTCGATATTCGCTCTGTTACCATTTCTGGCCTGCTGACGCTGGATGAGAAGGCGGTTCTTTCTGCTGCTGCCATTGGCCCCGAAGAATCTCTGCCATTCCTTGATGCGGATGCGGTGCGTGCGCGGCTTCTTGAAGTGCCGATGATTCGCGAAGTGGCGGTTCGTAAATTTTATCCCAATGCGTTGTCGATCGGCATAGTTGAGAACAAGCCCTATGCCATCTGGCAGATGAATGGCGATCTTTCGGTGATTGGTGTCGATGGGCGTGTGATTGGCCCGCTTGACGATGAGGCTTTTGCGCAACTTCCTCATGTTGTGGGTGAAGGTGCTGCATCGCATATCGGTGAATTCGTTTCTCTTTTAGACTCGCAAGCTGATGTTAAGCCTTTGGTGAGGGCTGGCATTCGGGTTGGCGATCGGCGCTGGACGTTGAAATTAAACAACGGCTTCGAAGTTATTCTCCCTGAGGAAGAGGCGGATAAGGCGCTCGCACGCTTTGCCGCTATGGTTCGCGATAAGAAAATTCTTGATCGAGATATTGTGTCGGTCGATTTGCGCCAGTCCGATCGCGTTACGCTGCGCCTGACGGAAGCCGCTGCTAATGCGCGTGTCGAGCTCTTAAAAGCCCGGGCTAAAGCTAAGGGAGGTCCGGCATGAGTTGGCGCGGTCCGAGCCTTACGCCTCGTCTTAAGCCTTTATCGCCAAAACGTGGTGCCGTTATTTCCGTGCTTGATGTTGGCACAAGCAAAATTGTTTGTTTGGTTGCGGAATTGGTTCCCGTATCGGGTGGTGAAGCGTTGCGTGGGCGGACCCATAAAGCGCGTGTGATTGGCATTGGCCATCAAAGAGCGCGTGGCCTTAAGGGTGGTGCTGTCGTTGATCTTGAGGCAGCAGAAAACTCTATCCGCTTGGCGGTTGATGCGGCAGAGCGTATGGCGCGTGTTGAAATTCAATCCGTCATCGTCAGCATGACGGGTGGGCGTTTGAAGTCCGGCTCCTTTAACGCTGAGGTGACTCTTCGTGGTCAGAGCGTTGTTGAGAGCGATGTTCGGCGTGTCTTCGAGGCGATGACGTTTACCGGCTCCGAGCCTGGTCGCAGCGTGCTGCATTCGTTGCCAACAGGATTTGCGATTGATGAGACGCGGCACATTCGTGATCCGCATGGCATGATCGGTCAGCGCTTGGGCGTTGATATGCATGTATTGACCAGCGATGAATACGCCATTCGCAATCTGATGCTTGCTATTGAGCGTTGCCATATTGGTGTTGAGGCCGTTGTTGCAAGTCCTTATGCCAGCGGCCTTTCGGTTCTGGTGGATGATGAAGCCGAGATGGGCGTTGCCGTCGTTGATCTTGGTGGAGGCACTACAAGTGTTGGTGTTTTCTCTAATGGGGCGCTTGTGCATGCCGATGCGGTTGCCGTTGGCGGCAATCACATCACGATGGATATAGCGCGCGGTCTTTCAACGGGCATCAATCACGCTGAGCGTTTAAAAACACTGTATGGCTCAACGCTTGCGAGTCCATCGGATGATCGCGAAACCGTCGCTGTTGCCTCTGTTGACGAGGTAAATGGTGATCGCGTGAACCATATTCCGAAATCTCAGCTTGTCCGAATCATCCGTCCTCGCGTTGAAGAAATTCTGGAATTGGTGCGGGATCGTTTGAAGGCTTCTGGTTTTGCAGAAGCAGCAGGAAGAAGAATCGTTCTAACGGGTGGCGGTGCGGAATTAACGGGACTTACGGAACTCTCCCGAATCGTGGTTTCAAAGCAAGTACGTATCGGTCGTCCGTTAGGTGTTCAGGGATTGCCCGATGCAGTGAAGGGGCCCGCCTTCTCTGTGCCGGTTGGTTTGTTGGTCTATCCGCAGGTTGCAGGTCTCGAACATTTCGAGCCGCGCTCTTCGGGGATCGCACTTGGAACGGGAACTGACGGTTATTTCTCGCGAATGGGCCGTTGGTTCAAAGATAGTTTTTAAGGTTCGACACGTCGGCGCGGCGGCCGGCATGTCTTAACAGGTAACGAAGGCGCGGCCGGGCGTCACAAACGAGAAGGCGAAGACAATGACCATCAATCTTTCTGCACCGGACATCCGGGAATTAAAGCCAAGAATTACCGTGTTCGGTGTGGGTGGTGCTGGTGGCAATGCCGTCAACAACATGATCGAAATCGGGCTCCAGGGCTGCGAGTTCGTCGTTGGTAATACGGACGCTCAAGCGCTGACGAGCTCGAAGGCGCATCGCGTTATTCAGATGGGCATGCAGGTCACCGAGGGCTTGGGCGCGGGTTCGCAGCCTGAAGTCGGCCGTGCAGCTGCTGAAGAAGTGATTGACGAAATCCGTGATCAGCTCGCAGGCGCCCACATGGTGTTTGTGACGGCTGGTATGGGCGGCGGCACGGGAACAGGCGCCGCGCCTGTGATTGCGCGCGCTGCACGCGATATGGGCATTCTCACGGTTGGTGTTGTCACAAAGCCATTCCAGTTCGAAGGTACCCGCCGCATGCGCTTGGCCGAACAGGGCATCGCGGAATTGCAAAAGGCTGTCGATACGCTGATCGTTATTCCAAACCAAAATCTCTTCCGAGTGGCCAATGAGCAGACGACGTTCGCCGACGCATTCGCCATGGCCGACCGTGTGCTTTACTC
>DAIOVR010000122.1:0-7106 GCA_036758905.1 Beijerinckiaceae bacterium
GTGCTTAAGCCGCAGGCCGCGGATT
This sequence comes from Beijerinckiaceae bacterium, assembly GCA_036758905.1. Lineage (GTDB taxonomy): Bacteria > Pseudomonadota > Alphaproteobacteria > Rhizobiales > Beijerinckiaceae > CAIUPE01. Next base: position 26 of record DAIOVR010000122.1, read on the forward strand.
CCTCGGGCAGTATCGCTAATGAAGTATCGGCGCTTGCGCGTCCGCGGGTTTGGCTGGCGCTCGGCACGACCACTTTCGGCTTCGGCGGTGTGTTTGTCGTGTGGACCTATATCGCCCCGATTTTAGGCACAGCGACGGGGCTATCGCCTGAATGGATTACGGGCGTGCTTTTTGTTTTCGGCATCGGACTGACGCTCGGCAATCATTTTGTTGGACAATGGGCGGATAAATCCCTGTCATTGGCGCTTGTCGGTGTGCTTGCGGCGCTCATTCTTTTGCTCGCACTTTTTTCGGTGACGATGAATTCCTTTATTCCGGCAACGATCACCATCTTTTTTCTGGGTGTTGCTGCTTTCGGTACCATCCCGCCTTTGCAAATGGGGATTATGGAAGCGGCCAAAGGCGCACCTAATTTGGCTTCCGCCCTCAATATTGGCGCCTTTAATCTGGGCAATGCCGGTGGGGCATGGGTCGGTGGATTATTGATCGGTGCAGGCTATCCCTCGCCAGCTTTGGCGCTTGCGGCGGCAGGCGTCAGCTCGATCGGATTGGTGTTTGCAATCCTTTCCCGCTCCTCGTTGATCCGCTAAGATATCGGGCTGGTTTACTGGCAGTATTGATAGTCGGATTTAATGCATTGCGCGAACAGAGCTTCGGCATGTTCGCGCTGTTCATGCGATAATCCGGCCTCGACCTTTTCTTTAAACTCGCTGGCGTCCTTCCAGCCATTGACCTCGGCCAAATGGGCCATGACAACTGCCATAACGGGATCACGATCCGCACCTTTGCCACGATAGAGCAAGGTCGCGATTTCGTAGGCCGCGAAAGCGTTTTTTTGTAAGGCCGCTTTGCGATACCATTTCACGGCTTGAAAATAATTTTTCTCGACGCCTTGCCCCCATTCATGCGCATAAGCGAGATGCATCTGCGCCAGCGCATGGCCTTGCTCGGCAGCGGCCGTGTACCATTTCACAGCGGTTGCCAGATCTTTGTTGAAAGCTTTCCCACGCTCAAACATTGCGGCCATTTGGTATTGCGCTTCGGCATTGCCTTTCCGCGCCAGAGGCTCCACGATCACGGCCGCACCGGCATAATCGCCCTGATTATAAGCGGCATAAAACCCATAGAGATCATTCGCCTTTGCGGGGCTTTGCGCCATGCCGCAGAGCAGCCCCATCCATAAGGCTAAAACGCATAGCCGCATCCGATACTGCATCAATCCTGATCCTGTTGTGTTTCTCGGTCATGCGCCGAAACATGGGATAACCATGCCATGAGCAACTTATACGCGCAATATGACGAATATTGTGAGCCTATAGCTTGACGCGGCTTGGTATCCTATCCCGTGCCATTTTCATTCGGTTATGGTCTGTCGCTTGGGAATCGGGCATCGTATCTCATCGCCTTAACGAGGAAGACTTGCCCAATGAGCCATGCCGTCACCGTTTCAACCATATCCCTTGCCGCTGCTGAAAAGCTCGCCGATGAAGCCTTGGCCCATGCCCGTCTAAAGGGTTGGAAGGTCGCCGTTGTGATTGCCGATCACGCGGGCGTTCCCGTGGTGGTCAAACGCATGGACGGCGTTAATGCCATTACCGGTGAAATCGCGCTCGATAAAGCCTACACCGTGGCCCAATTGCGCCGGACAACAAAAGCCTTGTCCGAGCGTATGACAGCCTCGGCGGATCTCACCATGGGCATGGCTAACCGCCCCCGTTTGATGGCGTGGCAAGGCGGCGTTCCGATTGTCGAAAACGGCACGTTCATCGGTGGTATTGGCGTTTCTGGTGCAGCCGGCCATGAGGATGCGGAATGTGGTGAAGTAGCCCTTGCATCGCTCGGATTGACCTCGGCATAATCAATGCTATCCCCATCGCCTCTTGATAGGGTGAGTGAGGAAAGGCAGGATACGGCGTGACAAAATCCGATCTGACCGACGATATTAAAACACGGGCGGCATGGCTCTATTATATGGAGGACATGACGCAGGATCAGATCGCGGTGGCGTTGGGCCTTACCCGCGTTCGTGTTCTAAAAATTCTCACCGCCGCTCGCCAATCGGGTCTCGTGCAAATTCGGGTTACATCGTCGCTCAGCCATTGCGTTGAACTGGAGCGCGCGGTTGAAAAGAAATGGGGCGTCGAGCGCGCCATCATTATTCCAAAACCGATGGATGAGACTCGCACTTCGGCGTTGATCGGCTCTATGCTCGGCGCTTATCTTTCCGATGAACTTGCCGACAACATGACGATTGGCCTCGGCTGGGGGGAAACACTGAATGCTTGTTTGCCCTCGCTCAACGCCTTGGCGCTTAAGGGCGTCAATATCATTTCACTGCTTGGCGGGTTGTCGAAAGTAGGCGCCTATAATCCAACCGAATTTGCCTGGCGCTTCGCCGACAAAGTGGGCGCAAATTGCTATCTGATGGCGGCTCCGATTTATGCTCCTGACAAAGTGATCCATGATGGGTTGATGAACCATCCCGGTATTGTTGAAGTCTGTCGCCGTGCTGAACATTTAGACCTTGCGATTGTCAGCGTCGGCCATCTTAATCCGGGCTCGACGCTCGCAGGTCTCGAAGTGCTCGATCAAGACACGCTCGATGCTTTACAAAAGGCTGGAGCCGTGGGCGATTTCTTTTGTCGCTTCATCGATAAAGACGGACAACCGATTGATCATCCCATCAATGATCGTGTTGTCGCGGTGGATATCGTTTCCGTACGCGCAGCCAAGAAGAAAATTCTCGCTTCAGGTGGCGCGCAGAAAAAGCTCGGCGTGGCCGCAAGCTTAAAAGTGGTGAAGCCTACTGTTTTGATCACCGATGAAACGGTCGCTGAATATTTGATGACGCCGGACGCTTAAGTGTTGTGGACGGCTTCGTTTTCACGATGCCGCCGACGGGTCAGGCGATCCATCAACAAATAAATCACGGGCGTCGTATAAAGCGTCAAAATTTGAGAGAGCAAAAGGCCGCCGATAATCGTAACTCCAAGCGGTCGGCGCAATTCTGCCCCGGGCCCCATTGCCAATAAAAGCGGTAAAGCGCCTAACATCGATGCCATGGTTGTCATCAAAATCGGGCGAAAGCGAACGCGACAGGCTTCCGTCATGGCGGCCATTGCTGATAGATCAATCTCGCGTCGGCGCGATTGCGCGAAATCGACCAAGATAATGCCGTTCTTCTTCACAATGCCGATGAGCAGAATAATGCCAATAATCGCAATCAGGCTTAATTCCAAACCCGCCGCCTTTAGGGCAAGTAAGGCCCCCAAAGCCGCCGAAGGCAGTGTCGAAAGAATCGTAATCGGGTGAATAAGGCTTTCATAGAGAATGCCTAAAATCAGATAGACCGCGAGAACAGCAGCCAAGATCAGCAAAGGCTGCGAGCCTGCCGATGTCGCAAAGGCTTTCGCATCGCCCGCGAAATCGGAATTCACCGTCTCGGGTAAATGTAAGTCGAGAATAGCGCGTTTCACCGCCGCCATCGCCGCGTCCTGCGTTACGCCTTCCGCCATGTCATAGGTAATCGTTACCGAGGCGAACTGGCCTTGATGGTTGATGGCCAAAGGCTGCAACCCGCGGCTCATATGGGCGATGGTTTCAATCGGGATTTGAACGCCCTTTGCGCCCGGCACATATATTCCCGATAAATCACTCGGATCGGATTGGCTGTCTTTGTTCACCGACAAAACCGTTTTGTACTGGTTGCGCGGCGTGTACAACGTCGTGATCTGTCTTTGTCCAAAAGCGTCATTTAAGGCGGCGTCAATATCGGTAAATTTCACGCCTAATCGCGCGGCGCGAACGCGGTCAATGGTTAAATCAAGCTGTAAACCGCCACTCGTTTTATCGGTTGAAACATCGGCGAGCTCGGGTGCTGCTTTCAACGCCGCTTCGGCTTTGGGTCCCCATTCCTGTAAGGCTTTTAAATCCTGCCCCCATAGGGTGAATTGCAACGGCGATTTACCCGAGCGCGCACCAGCACGAAAATCTTGCGCGGATGCCATAAACAATCGAATTCCTACAATACCCGCCGTTGCTTTTCTAAGACGCGCAACAATCGTGGCGCTCGATTCCTGTCGCTCACTAAAGGGTTTGAGGCTGACTAGAAGCCGCCCTTGATTAACGGTGGAGAGCCCGCCCGATGCGCCAATGAAGGATGCAACGCCGGAAACAGATGAATCCGCACTGACAATATTGCTGATCTTTTGTTGCAGAGCGCTCATGCGCGCGAAGGAAATATCGGGAGCAGCTTCGGTTGAGCCAAAAATCAACCCAATATCATCTTGCGGGAAGAAGCCTTTCGGCAATGTTCGAAACAGATTAACCGTTGCCGCAATCACCAAACAAAAGACGACCAGTGTAATCCAAGGATGTCGAAGTACAGGTTTGAGCGATAGGGCATAAAGCGAGGCCAAGCCATCAAGCCCTGTTTCAATCCATCGGTCGAGCCAATAGGGCTTCGTATCAAGTGAGCGCTGTCGCATCAGTTTCGAACAGATCACCGGCGCAATGGTGAGCGAAACAAAGGTTGAAACCACAATCGCAAACACAAGCGTTAACGCAAATTCGCGGAACAAGCGCCCGATAATCCCTTCCATGAAGATCATCGGAATAAACGCCGCGCCAAGCGATAGGCTGATGGAGAGAACGGTAAAGCCCAATTCCTGCGCGCCCTTTAAGGCGGCGGTGAGCGGCGGATCGCCTGCTTCAATATGGCGATGGACATTTTCAACAACAACGATGGCATCATCGACAACAAAGCCCACCGCAATCGTAATCGCCATTAATGAAAGCGTGTCCAGCGTAAAGCCCGCAACCCACATCGCCGCAAAACTGCCAGCGATGGAGAGGGGAACCGAAATACCAACCGCAATCGTCTGCGCACGGCTTCGCAGAAAGACGAGCACAACGCCCATCACCAGAAGGATGGCGACAAGCAGCGTCTTCATCAAATCGCGAATAGAGGAGCGAATGGATTCGGTTCGATCCGTCAGCGTGCTGATTTTAACCCCCGCCGGAATCCAGCGTCCGAGTTCAGGCAAAAGCGCTTTCACGGCATCTACCGTTTCGATCACATTGGCGTCAGGCTGTTTGGTGATTTGCAAAATCACGGCAGGCTTGCCGTTAAACCATCCGGCGGCGCGGTTGTTTCGAACGCCTTGTTTAATATCCGCGATATCGCCCAAGCGGATTGCAGCCCCATTGCGATTGGCCACAATAATCGATTGATAATCATCGGGCGTTTGCAATTGCGCGTTGGATGCCAGCATCTCCGTTCGATGATTGCCTTCAAAAGCCCCAAGCGGACCAAGCGCATTGGCATTCACAATTGCTGTGCGAACGGTATCAATGCCAACGCCAATCGCGGCCAATCGATTGGGATCAAGGCTGATCCGGATGGCGGGTTGTTCGGCCCCATTCACGCTGACTTCCGCTACACCCGCCACTTGGCTGAGGCGTTGCGCAATCACCGTATCAGCGATGTCATATAGCTCGCTGTTAGGAATGGTCTCAGAGGTAAGCGCTAAGACCAAAACCGGAAACGCCGCAGGATTTAGTTTTCTGACCAGCGGCAAAGCGGGCAGGTCAGACGGTAAATCATAGGCCGCTGCATTAATCGCGGCTTGTATATCGCGCGCGGCCTTATCGACGGGGCGGTTGATATCGAATTGCACCGCAATCGCGGTTGCGCCGAGCGAGCTTGTTGACGTGATTTCGGTGACACCCGCAATGGAACCCAATTGGCGTTCCAACGGAGCGGCGACGGTTGTCGCCATCGTCTCAGGATCAGCACCGGGCTGCGTCGCCGTTACGCGCAAGGTCGGTAAATCAACCGAAGGCAGGCTCGCAACGGGTAAAACGAAAAAAGCCAAGGCGCCGGCAAATAAAATCCCCATGCCGAGTAAGGAGCTCGCAACGGGTCTTTTGATAAACAGGCTGCTAAACCCGCTCATGGCGTAACCTTTTTACCGCCACGCCATTTTTCAAGCACGAGGAAAATCACTGGCGTTGTATAAAGCGTCAAAATTTGGCTGAGCATTAACCCGCCAATAATCGTCACACCCAGAGGGATACGAAGCTCCGAGCCCGCACCATGCGCGAAGGCTAATGGCACGGCACCAAAGAGTGCTGCGAGTGTCGTCATCATAATGGGCCTAAAGCGTAAGCGACAGGCTTCAACAATCGCCTCATAGGCAGTGCGGCCTTCTTCACGCTCTGCCGTAATCGCAAAATCGATCATCATGATCGCGTTTTTCTTCACAATGCCCATCAAAAGAACAATGCCGATCAGCGCAATCACCGACAAATCATTTCCCGTCAACGACAGGGCCAAGAGTGCGCCAACGCCTGCGGAGGGCAGCGTCGATAAAATCGTGATCGGGTGGATATAGCTTTCATAGAGCATGCCCAGCACCAGATAGATCACGATCACGGCTGCCAAAATCAGCCACACTTCACTCGCCAATGCGCGTTGAAATTCAGCCGCATCGGCGGTGAAACTTCCGACCAGAAGCGATGGTAGACCGATGGCCGCTTGTGCTTCCGCCATGGCCGCAACAGCCTGATCGAGTGACGTATTGCGCGACACATCAAAGCTGAGCGTATAGGCGGGGAATTGCTCTTCATGCGCTAAAACGAGTGGCGCCGTATCGCGCGTCAGCGTCGCAAACGCAGACAACGGAACCTGCGCGCCTGCGCTTGTCGAAACATAGAGCTTGCTCAATATCGCCGGATTGGTCTGGTCGCGCGCGGCGGCTTCCATCACCACGCGGTATTGGTTCGACTGCGCATAGATGGTTGATATTTGCCTTTGGCCGAAGGAATCGTTCAACGTGTCATTGACAAGCTGCATCGATACGCCAAGCCGTCCGGCCTTCTCGCGATCAATATTCACATAGGCCCGCAAGCCGCCGCTCGGTGTTTCGGTTGCGACCTTTGTAATGCGCGGATCTTTCGCCAATGCGGCGAGCAAGCGATCCCCCCATAGCGAGACGAGATCGGCATCAGCCCCTGTTAATGTATATTGATAGCGCGCTTTGCTGGTGCGCGTTGCAATCTCGACATCTTGGACCGGCTC
>DAIOVR010000123.1:0-6971 GCA_036758905.1 Beijerinckiaceae bacterium
GGCTATTTTGTAACTGAACTTAATAAGGCGCTTGTCGAAAACCCGGAATTTTCCGACTGGCTGTGCAAGCGCACGCCCGCGGGCCGTTGGGGCGATGTCGAAGAATTGGTCGGCGCGGCCATTTTTCTGTCGTCACAGGCCTCGAATTTTGTCAATGGCCATATTCTCATGGTTGATGGTGGCTTGACCGCAAGCGTTTAGCCTTGCGAGTATCGCAACAAGCAGGCATGACAGCTCGCAACAATGACGAACTTGGGAGGAAGAGATGAGCAAACCTTACGACGATATTCTGCCAACGCCTTTTGAAGTCTTGGACCCGCGTGGTGCCGGGCTTTTTAACGGTACAGCCAAATTGGATCGCCTCTATGTCGGCGGCTGCCGTTGGGCGGAAGGTCCTGCCTATTTCCCTGCTGGCCGCTACTTGGTTTGGTCGGATATCCCGAATAATCGCATGATGCGGTATGATGAAACCGATGGAAGCGTTTCCGTTTTCCGCTCCCCATCGCAATATACCAATGGCCATACGGTTGATCGTCAGGGTCGATTGGTCAGCTGCGAGCATGGCGGCCGTCGCGTTTCGCGCACCGAGTTTGATGGAACGGTAACAACCCTAGCCGATACGTTTGAAGGCAAGCGCTTCAACTCGCCGAATGATCTCGTTGTGAAATCCGATGAGTCGATTTGGTTTACCGATCCGGCCTATGGCATTGATTGGGACTATGAAGGACACCGCTCCACGAGTGAGATCGGTGGCTGCCATGTGTACCGGATTGACGGGAAATCCGGCAAAATCACCCGTGTTGCCGATGATTTTGTGCGCCCTAACGGTTTGGCTTTTTCACCGGACGAAAAGAAACTTTATATCGCAGATACCGGCGCAACCCATGTCGAAAATGGCCCGCGCCATATTCGCGTTTTTGATGTTGACGGCGACAAGCTCAAGAATGGCCGTTTGTTTGCAACATGCACGCATGGCTTATTCGATGGTTTTCGGGTTGACGAAGATGGTCGCATCTGGACATCGGCAGGGGACGGTGTCCATGTTTACGATCCAGATGGTACAATGATTGCTAAAGTGCATGTGCCTGAAGTGGTCGCCAATGTTTGCTTCGGTGGTCCGGCGCGTAACCGCCTTTATATCTGCGGCACAACATCGCTGTATGCCTATTACGTCTTGGTGCGTGGCAATAAGACATTCTAATCGATGAACGAATGAAAAAGGCCGGATGAACATCTCGTTCGTCCGGCCTTTTTGTGTCTGCCTTATTGCGGGTGCGGATGTTGTACCGTTGATGTTCCGATCAATCGATAGAGAGGACAAAAGCCAACAGCAGCTGTCGCCAGTGGCACGACGCCAATCCAGCCAACCCAGTTCCAACCTGTTTCAGGGAATCCGATTGGGATCGCATAAGCAATCAGCGCGATGCCGATCAGGGCTCGAATAGCGCGATCAATTGGGCCAATATTGATGTTCATGGAGCATGCTCCTTTTCTTATCCGCCCGCTCAAATGGCGAGCTCTATAAGACGAGCATGTCCTTGCAATATGGGCGATGATCTAGGTCAATTGATCGTGCGGCTGACCCTGAAACCAACCAATAAGACCATCGCGTATAGGGTGCCCCCAGCAAGACCCAGTGTCGCAACATAGAGCGCAGGCGCTAAAGCGCCTGATGGTAAGGTCAGAATCTTCGCGGGCGTCATCAGAAAGGGCGTCGCTACGGCCAAAATAATGGATGCAAAAGCCACGACCGTTATCACACGGAAAAATCCTTGATCGAAAACCATCCAGTCTTTCCGTACCGCCAAGAAGACGAGTATTCCCCCATTGATCCACGCCCCGATCGCGGTCGCAAACGCTAGGCCCGGTGCGCCGTAATGCTGGTATAGCGCCAATTTGAGCGCGACGTTCACAGCGATTCCAAGAAACGCCGCGATCAGAGGCGTCATCGTATCCTGACGCGCGTGAAAACTTGAGACAAAGGATCGGATCATAACGATCGGTAAGATCCCAACAGCATAGGCCGCAAGAACAGAAGCAGACGCATCGGCATCGGCGATCGTGAAGTGGCCACGCATAAAGACGCCCTGCATAATCTCGCTAGGGATCATCAAAAAGGCGACAAGAAACGGCGCTGTTAACATGAGCGAAAGCGACATTGAGCGGCTCTGCGCGGAATGCGCCTTTTCATGCGCCTGATTGGCCAGATGCTTGCTCATCTCGGGCAAGAGAACCGTACCAGCCGCAATCCCAATCAATCCAACGGGCAGTTGATAAAGCCTGTCCGCATATGAAATAGCTGATACCGAACCGGTGGGCAGTAAGGATGCGATAATTGTATCTGCAAAAATAGCGATTTGGACGCCTGCTGACCCGATAACAGCAGGACCCAGCGCACGAAAAAACCGCCCCATGGCAGGGGTGAGCGTTGGCCATTCAAAGCTTGGCAAAAGCTTATTTTTATAAGCCTCATAACCGACCAGCACCAATTGTAAAACGCCCGAAACCGTAATGCCCCACGCCGCCGCGTGCGCCGCTGAAGGGAATAAAAAGGCCAAATAAAGCGCTGCGAGAATCGCTAGATTAAGGAGCACCGGCGCACCCGCAGCAATAGCAAATCGGTTATGTGCATTTAGAACGCCAGAAAATAAGGTAACGATGGAGATCAACAAAAGATAAGGAAAGGTAATCCGCGTCAGCGTTACGGCAAGCGCATATTTTTCCGGCTCGTCCGCAAAGCCAGGTGCCAACAGATCAATCACCAAAGGCATTTGCCACATTGCAAGTGCACAAAGCGGCACCAAGACAGCTGTAAGCAATGTCAGAATGCGACCGGAGAAAAGCACAGCTGTCTGATGGCCTGCTTCGCCTATTTCACGCGCATAGGATGGAACGAAAGCCGAGTTAAATGCGCCCTCGCCAAAAATGGCACGAAAATGATTGGGCAAGCGCTGCGCTACGAAATAGGCATCGGCTGCTAAGCCAGAGCCGAGCATAGACGCGATGGCCACATCCCGCAAAAAACCGGTTAATCGCGAGAGAAGCGTAAAGCCGCTAACGGAAGCAAATTTGCGAAACATCAGGCCTTGCTTGCCGTTTTGGGTTGGCGCGATGAGGATCGTTCAGGCTTAGTTACTTCGAAGCCTATTGTTTGCCCAACGATATAAAGTGGGCGGCGTTTTACTTCCGCAAAGATGCGCCCGATATATTCGCCGATAATACCAAGCGAAAGCAGTTGAATGCCCGCAAAAAACGTAATTGAGACCAGAAGCGTCGCATAACCTGGAACATCTGATCCATAGACCAAAGTGCTGACAACAACCTGTAAAGCCATGAGAAGCGCAAGGCCTGAAACGAACGCGCCAATATACGTCCATAGTCGCAAAGGCACGGTTGAAAACGATGTAATGCCATCCAGCGCAAAGCTGAGCAGGCGGCGCGTGCTGAATTTTGAGGATCCCTGCGCCCGATCAGCCACATCAAACGGCACGCCTGTAGATTTAAATCCGATCCAAGCATAAAGCCCTTTCGAAAACCGCGCCCGCTCGCCCATTGATCGAAGAGCATTCACCGCGTTTCGGTCGAGAAGGCGAAAATCACCGGCCCCGTCGGGTAGCGGTGTTTCGCCGAAGGCTGCAAAGGCATGGTAGAATACATAGGTGAATAAACGACGCGCTAAGCTGTCCGTCTGACGGTCAACGCGCTGGCCATAAATAACTTCATACCCTTCGCGCCATAATTCCATAAACCGCCCGATCATTTCCGGCGGATGCTGTAAATCGGCGTCCATGATCACAACGGCATCGCCGCGTGCGGCATCAAGGCCGGCAGCAATGGCGATTTCTTTGCCAAAATTGCGGCTGAACGACACGCCACGAACCCGTTTATCCTTTTGGTGTGCCGCCATCATCCAGGCCAGCGTATCATCGGACGAGCCGTCATCGACGAAAATCAATTCCCAGTCGCTAGAAACGCCATCGAGCACGGGAATCACGCGATCAATCAGCGGACCTAAATTGCGGCCTTCATTGAATGCGGGGATGACCAGCGATAATTCGCAGGGATTTTCGATTTCGCGATGAGAAGTCTGTGTTAAGAACGGCACGTCATTGTTCCCTGGTAACGGTCTGGCATGTGCCAAGCCCGCGATCTCAGTGATTTTGTTACTTCATACAGGTGCTTTTCCGATCATGCCACCCGTTCCTTTCATTCTGATAGCCGATGATTATGGCTTAACCGAGGGGGTGAGCCGCGCGATTCTATCCCTTTTGGCATCCGGTCGGATCTCGGGCACCGGCTCGATGACCAATCAAAGCGGCTGGCCAGAGCTCGCAAAGAACCTCGCCCCCTACTACGGCAAGGCGGAGCTTGGACTTCATTTGACCCTGACCTTAGGCCGCCCGCTCGGACCGATGCCGCTGCTGGCCCCAACGGGCGAACTTCCGACGCTTGGCCAGATTTTGAAGGCGTCTTTGCTGGGAAACCTCTCAAAACGGGAGATTTCAGCTGAAATCACGCGTCAAATCGCCGAATTTGACGCACAAACTGGACGACTGCCGGATTTTATCGATGGTCATCAGCATGTCCATATCCTGCCAACGATTCGATCGGCTTTATGGGAGGCCATCGAGCAATATAGACCCGGCTGGCGGCCATGGCTCAGAAACCCGGCCGATCATCTGGGCGCCATCATGGCTCGGGGTGTTTCGGTGGGAAAATCGCTTTTTATTGCCTTTTTGGCGCAAGGCTTCGCGGTTTCAGCAAAAAAACGCGGCTTTTTGGTCAATGACAGCTTTTCCGGTGTGAGCGATTTCGACCCTAAGGGTGACTTTGCCGGAGATTTTCGTCGTTATCTGCTCGTTTCGGGCGAAAGGCATCTCGTGATGTGCCATCCCGGCCATAGTGACGCAGCGCTTGCCGCGCTTGATCCTGTTACCACGGCCCGCGATCTTGAATTTGAATTTCTTCGGTCCGAAGCATTTTCAACGCTTTTGGCTTCGATGAATATGGAAATCAGCCGATTTCCAAAAGGATGAGACGAATTCACTGGTTAACTGGACCATTAGCCTTGTGATCAACTGGATATTGCCGAACATTACATTGTATGGTCTGAACACGTGCCCGAGTGGCCAAATTTTTCGTTTGCCTGGAGTTAAGACGTTATGACGCAGTCCGTGAGCGCTGAAGCGCTGGCCATTTTAACCCGTTTGGGTGTCCCGCCATCAGCTTTTAAAAAAGGCGGCATGCCGGCCCGTTCGCCAATCACCGGTGAGGTCATCGTGGAATTGGCGGATCATTCGGCTGCCGATGCGACCTCGGCAATCGGGCGTGCGGACGCTGCCTTCAAAGAATGGCGTAAGGTACCTGCGCCCCGTCGTGGTGAATTGGTGCGTTTGCTTGGCGAGGAATTGCGCGCCGCAAAGGACGATCTTGGTCGTTTGGTGACGCTTGAAGTCGGTAAAGTGACGTCGGAAGGCTTGGGCGAAGTCCAGGAGATGATCGATATTTGTGATTATGCTGTTGGCCTTTCGCGCCAACTCTTTGGTCTAACGATTGCGACAGAGCGCCCTGCCCATCGCATGATGGAAACATGGCATCCACTCGGTGTGTGCGGCGTGATTTCCGCGTTCAACTTCCCTGTTGCTGTTTGGTCTTGGAATGCAGCACTCGCTTTTGTGTGTGGCGATAGCGTCGTTTGGAAGCCCTCCGAAAAATCGGTTCTCACCGCGCTTGCAACGCAAGCGATTTTGAAGCGCGCGGCTGATCGCTTTGGCGGCGTGCCGGATGGCTTGCTTGAAGTTCTCGTGGGTGGCCGTGAGGTGGGTGACGCTCTTGTTTCTGATCATCGCGTGCCGGTTGTTTCAGCCACGGGTTCAACCGCGATGGGTAAACTTGTCGGTCCGAAATTGGCCGCGCGTTTTGCGAGAGCCATTCTTGAACTCGGCGGCAACAATGCAGCAATCGTTGCGCCCTCCGCCGATCTTGATTTGGCGCTGCGCGGTATCGCCTTCGCAGCAATGGGCACGGCAGGCCAACGCTGTACGACATTGCGTCGTCTGATCGTGCATGAAAGCATCTATGACGGCTTTGTTGCAAAGCTGCGCTCTGTCTATGGCAGCGTGAAAGTGGGCGATCCGCGTGAGGCAGGTGTGCTTGTTGGCCCACTTGTCGACAAGGCCGCGTTCGACGGCATGGAAAAGGCCTTGAACGAGGCAAAAGCTGCGGGGGGTAAAATCACCGGGGGCGCACGCGTTTCGGTTGGTGGTAACGCAGAGGCTTATTATGCAGCGCCAGCGCTTGTTGAAATGCCAGCCCATATTGATCCGGTAACACGCGAGACCTTCGCGCCGATCCTCTACGTGATGAAATACAAAACATTCGAGGAAGCCGTCGCGATGCAGAACGCGGTCGGCGCAGGACTCTCGTCTTCGCTCTTCACTCTGGATATGCGCGAAGCCGAACGGTTTGTGTCCGACGAAGGTTCGGATTGCGGTATAGCGAACGTCAATATCGGCCCGTCAGGTGCCGAAATCGGCGGCGCCTTTGGTGGTGAAAAAGAAACCGGTGGCGGCCGCGAAGCCGGCTCGGATGCTTGGAAAGCCTATATGCGCCGCGCTACCAATACGATCAATTATGGCACGACACTTCCGCTCGCCCAAGGCGTCAGCTTTGATATCGGTTAAGGAATAGAAAATGGCAAACCCTTCACATGCGCCGAAATTTCAGTGGGAAGATCCCTTCTTACTCAATGACCAACTCACCGAAGATGAGCGGATGATCCGCGACACAGCACGCGATTTTGCGCAGGAAAAACTCCTGCCGCGCATCGTCAAGGCTTATGCGAATGAAACAACCGAGCGCGAAATCTTTAACGAGATGGGCGAGCTTGGTTTGCTCGGCGTGACCTTGCCGGAAGACTATGGTTGCGCGAATGCGAGCTACGTATCTTACGGTCTCGTTGCGCGCGAAGT
>DAIOVR010000124.1:0-3691 GCA_036758905.1 Beijerinckiaceae bacterium
TTGCCCAAAGCGTTGCCGATTCCCGTACCGTGGATGACGGCGATTTTTATCGCGGACAATTGCTAGAAATTGAACGCGACCGGGCGAGGGGGCTGCTCGACGCCCAATCGGCGGAAGATGCAAAAACGGAAGCGGCACGCCGCCTTCTTTCAGCTGCCAAAAATAACGAGGCTCAAGCAGATCACTCCTCAATGGCCGCGCGGCGAAAAGTGGCATCGCTTGTTGCCTTAATAGGTGTGCCCGTGTTGGCCCTCTCACTTTATGCAAAGCTTGGTTCGCCCACGATGCCGGATCAACCTTTTGCCCAACGCGTCGTGCCCGCCGACGAAAATGCAGATTTATCCATTATGGTTGCAAAGGTTGAAGCGCGGTTATCCGAACATCCCGATGATGGGCTTGGCTGGGGAACGATTGCCCCGGTTTATCTTTCGCTTGGCCGCTATGATGATGCCATCAAGTCCTTTGGCAATGCGCTTCGTCTTATCGGGGAAACGGCCGATCTGCGTTCCGGCTTGGGTGAAGCCAAAATGGCGGCTGCCGATGGCATTGTAACAGCGGATGCGCTTTCCGATTTCGAAAAGGCCTACGCGAATGACCCGAAGAATGAGCGCGCACAATATTACCGTGCCATGGCGGCTGAACAAGATGGTGATAAGGCTCGAGCATTGACGCTTTATCGCGCTTTGCTTGAAACATTACCTCCCGATTCCGAACCCGGACAATTGGTTGCTACCCGCATTGCGGCTCTATCGGGAGAACAAGCAAAGCCTGTTTTTGATCCGAATGCTGGCCAATCGGCGATGATCCGGCAGATGGTAGAGCGTCTTGATGCGAGGCTTTCGGCGGATGGATCCGATCTTGAAGGGTGGCTGAAATTGATGCGGGCCTATCAGGTTCTTGGTGATGGACCAAAGGCGAATGATGCCTTTTCTCGCGCCAAAATAGCAAAAGCGAATGATGGCGAAGCCATGGCTAAACTTTCGGCTGCGGCTAAGGAATTAGGGATCGCAAACTGATGGCGATGACACGGAAACAAAAGCGTCTTGCGTTGATTGCTTCTGCAGGCGCGGTATTGGCCATTGCTGCGGGTCTTATTCTATTTGCGCTCAGCGATAAGATCGTTTTTTTCTATACGCCTAGCGACATTACAAAACAAAATATTGCGGCCGGTAGTCGGGTACGAATTGGCGGCTTGGTTGAGAATGGAAGTGTTGTGCGCGACGCCTCGATGAACGTCACTTTTCGCGTGACCGATACGGAGACATCATTGACCGTGCATTACAAAGGTCTGCTGCCTGATCTCTTTCGCGAGGGACAAGGTGTTGTCGCCGAGGGTGTTTATCAAGGCAATAGCGATGTGATGGCCGATACTGTGCTTGCCAAGCATGATGAAAATTATATGCCGAAAGACGTGGCCGATGCGTTGAAGAAAAAGGGTGTGTGGCAGGGAGGTAAGACCCAATGATGGTTGAGCTTGGTCATTTTGCCCTCATCATGGCGTTTGCGACAGCGCTGATCCAAACCATCTTGCCGATGTGGGGGGCGATTGCGCGTGACCCTGGTTTAGCCGGAATGGCGCGTTACTCGGCCTTTGTTACTTTTGCACTCGTTCTTATCGCTTATCTAGCGTTAACGATGGCCTATATTGGATCTGATTTTTCGGTCGTGAATGTTGCGATGAATTCGCATTCAACCAAGCCGTTGATGTATAAAATTTCTGGCGTGTGGAGCAACCACGAAGGCTCCATGCTGTTATGGGTGATGATCCTTGTGCTGTTCGCGGCACTTGTTGCCTTGCGTGGCGGAGGAATGCCCGAGCGGCTGTTGGCTAGCGTATTATCAGTACAAGGCGCGATTGCAGGCGCGTTTTTGCTTTTCATCTTGCTAACCTCTAATCCATTTTTGCGCTTGGCAGATGTGCCCATGGAAGGGCAGGGGCTTAACCCTATTTTGGAAGATCCTGGTCTCGCGATTCATCCGCCGCTGCTTTACCTCGGCTATGTCGGGTTCTCCGTGGCATTTTCATTTGCTGTGGGTGCATTGGTGCATGGTCGTATTGATGCGGTATGGGCACGGTTTGTCAGGCCTTGGACCTTATTGGCCTGGATCTTTTTGACACTTGGAATCGCGATGGGCTCTTATTGGGCCTATTATGAATTGGGTTGGGGCGGTTGGTGGTTCTGGGACCCCGTGGAAAATGCGTCGCTGATGCCATGGTTGATGGGAACGGCGTTGCTTCATTCCACCATCGTGATGGAAAAGCGCGATGCATTAAAAGTATGGACGATTCTTCTGTCCATTTTGACATTTTCGCTTTCGCTTTTGGGCACTTTTCTTGTGCGATCTGGCGTTATAACGTCAGTGCATTCCTTTGCGAGTGATCCCGCACGTGGCGTTTTTATCTTAGGAATTTTAACGCTCTTTATCGGCGGGGGCCTTTCGCTCTTCGCATGGCGCGCGCCTAGTTTGAAGCAGGGCGGCTTGTTTGCTCCCGTTTCACGCGAAGGTGCATTGGTCGTCAATAATCTATTCCTTGCGACGTCGGCTGTCGCGGTGCTGGTCGGCACACTTTATCCGCTCGTGCTTGAAACGATCAATGGCAGTAAAATTTCCGTAGGTGCACCCTATTTCAATTTGACCACAGTCCCGCTGTTTGTGTGTCTCTTGGTGCTTGTTCCCTTCGGCCAATCTTTGGCTTGGAAGCGTGGTGATTTAATGGGGGTTGGGCAGCGCCTCTTAGCGGCATTCGGGATTGCCCTTTTAGCGATGATGGCAACCTTCGCCTTGACGCGGGGAGGCCCTGTTGCTGCGCCTTTGGGCTTAGGCCTTGGCGTCTGGTTAATTGCAGGATCAGCAACAGACATCATCAACCGCTGCTATCGCCGTGGTTTGTCGTTAAGCGTTATATTTGAACGCGCCTTCGGATTGCCGCGCTCGGCATGGGGAACCGCTCTGGCGCATGCAGGCATGGGCATTACGGTGATTGGAATTTCGGCAACTGCTTGGGGTGTTGAATCATTGGCGGTTGTTGGCAAACATAAACCCCTATCAGTTGGCCCCTACACCGTTTCATTGGAACAGGCGTTTAAGCGAAAGGGTGAGGGATTTCGCGAAGACGTTGCTCAATTTTCGGTGATGGAGGGCGCGAGCGCCCGTGGCTTGATCGAAACATCAAAGCGAATTCATACAGGCCGCGAAATGCCGACGACAGAAGCCGGAATTGTGACTTATGGTCTGGGTCAGCTTTATGCGAGCGTGAATGAAATTCTGCCCGATGGCCGTGTAAGCATCCGTTTCTATTGGAAACCTTTGGTCACTTTGATCTGGGGCGGCGCACTTATCATGGCGTTGGGTGGAGCTATTTCGCTAGCGGATCGTCGTGTAAGGATCGCGCTTTCAACAAAGACAAAACGTGCCTCGTCATCAAACGCGGAGGCCAAAGCGTGAGACGGCTTTTAGGGTGCGTTTTATTGCTGATTGTGGCGGCTACCCCCTTATTGGCTGTCGAGCCCGATGAAATTTTAAAAGATCCAAGGCTCGAAGAACGGGCAAGGACATTGTCTTCCGAGTTGCGCTGTCTTGTTTGCCAAAATCAATCGATTGATGACTCGCACGCACCTTTGGCGCGCGATCTACGGGTACTTGTTCGACAAAAACTTGTTTCCGGCGATAGTGATGACACGATCCGGGC
>DAIOVR010000124.1:3791-6819 GCA_036758905.1 Beijerinckiaceae bacterium
CTTGAAACTACGGTAATCTGATCTTCTTTAGACCAAATTCATATATTGGGCTGAATAGTCCAAATGAAGACCGGAATGGAGAGATGACATGACATTTTCGACCGTTTTGCCGCCTAAAGGGCCAAAATATCGTACGAAGCTTTTATCAAGCATTGCTGCATTGAGCTTCATTGGCCTGAGCATGACAATGGTAGCCGATCTTGGCGCCATGAAAGCGTTTGCACAGAATTCGACACCAGCAATCGCGCAATCGATGCCGTCATTTGCCGATATTGTCGCGAAAGTTCGCCCTGCTGTTGTATCGGTAAAGGTGAAGCTTGAAGCATCTGCGATGAATGAAGAGGATGGGCAAGACTTTTCAATGCCTGATCTTCCGCCCGGTCATCCGCTTGAAAAATTCTTTAAGCAATTTCGTGATCAGAATAAGCCCGGAAAGAAAGGCGCGCCCAAGCAATATGGCATGGCGCAAGGCTCTGGCTTTTTCATTACACCTGACGGTTACGTTGTGACGAATAACCATGTTGTTGAAAATGCGATCGAAGTAACACTGACAACCGACGATGGAAAAACGGTGGATGCGAAAATTATTGGCCGCGATCCCAAGACGGATTTGGCTTTGCTCAAAACCGTTGAGAGTGGCCCATTCCCTACCGTTTCGTTTGCCAATAATTCGCCCCGCGTTGGCGATTGGGTCGTAGCCGTTGGTAACCCTTTTGGGCTTGGTGGTACGGTTACCGCGGGTATTGTGTCGGCGCGCGGACGCGATATCGGCTCAGGGCCTTATGATGACTATCTGCAAATCGATGCGCCCGTTAACCGCGGGAATTCAGGTGGACCAACTTTCAATCTCAACGGTGAAGTTGTTGGCGTGAATACGGCCATTTATTCGCCATCGGGTGGCAGTGTTGGTATCGCCTTCGCCATTCCCTCCGAAACGGTTTCGAGCGTTATCGGCTCGTTGAAGGATGGCGGCTCGGTGGCACGGGGTTATCTTGGCGTACAAATCCAACCAGTCACGGCAAACATCGCCGAGAGCCTTGGTTTGAAAGGCACGAAAGGTGCTCTCGTTGCAGAGGCACAGCCTGGCACTCCTGCGGCTGAAGCGGGCTTAAAGCCGGGTGATACGATTACGGAAGTCAATGGTGAGATCATGGCTAGCCCGCGGGAGGTTTCCCGGCGGATATCGCAAGTAAAGCCAGGAGAGAGCGCGAATATTACCTTTATTCGTAATGGCAAGGAATTGATCGCTACCGTAAAGCTCGCGGCTATTCCTGAGCAAAAAATAGCAGCCGCTGATCCTGCCGCAGTTGTTAAGGCATCGCCAGCCTTTGGGCTTACTTTGGCGCCGTCCAAAGACGGTTCAGGCGTGCTGGTTACCGATGTTGACCCATCGGGTGTAGGGTATGAGCAGGGAATGCAAAAGGGTGATGTGATCCTAGAGATTGGAGGCAAACCGGTTGTAAAGCCAGCGGAAGTTCGTTCTGCAATCGATGAAGCCCGCAAAGATGGTCGCAAAGCTATTATCCTTCGGGTGAAAAATGAAGAAACGACACGGTTTGTTGCGCTAGCCTTCCCGAAGGCTTGATATAGTGGCGGTGGCTTGGGCCACCGCCTTTTCTCTTGACCAATACCGTAAAATAAGTCGACATTTTGCACGATGAAAATTTTGATTGTTGAGGACGACGCCTCTGCTTCTGCCTATCTGGACAAGGCCTTCCGAGAGCAAGGCCATGTGGTCGATATCGCGTCTGATGGTATCGATGGTTACGCGCTAGCGTCCGATGGGCAATATGACGCAATCATTGTTGACCGCATGATACCGCGCATGGATGGCCTTTCCCTTATTCATGGGTTGCGCGAACAAAAAATCGATACGCCTATTTTAATTCTTTCAGCCCTTGGTCAAGTTGATGACCGGGTAAAGGGGCTACGCGCGGGGGCTGATGATTATTTATCAAAGCCGTATTCTTTTTCCGAATTGCTCGCACGTGTCGAAATATTATCACGGCGCGGTCGATCTATTCCAGCAGAAGACACTGCATACCGAGTATCTGATCTTGAACTTAATCGATTGACGCGTCGAGTTACCCGCTCTGATACTGAGATTGATTTGCAACCGCGTGAATTTAGACTGTTAGAATATCTCATGCGCCATGCGGGGCAAGTTGTTACACGGACGATGCTTTTGGAGAATGTTTGGGATTATCATTTTGATCCTCAAACAAACGTGATTGACGTGCATGTCTCACGGCTACGTGCCAAAATTGACAAAGGATTCGACAATCCGCTGATCCATACGGTTCGCGGTGCCGGATATACGGTCCGTGACAGCGCTCGGTAGGTTATTCCGCACAACTGCCTTTAAGTTGGCGCTGATCTTTCTTGTTATTTTTACGATCTTTGCCGGATCCATTCTTGGCTATGTTGCCTTTAGTGCGCGACGCCTCCTTGAAGAGCAGGTCAATCTAACAGTAAACGAGGAAATAAAAGGGCTATTATCCCAATTCAATTCTGGTGGCGTTCTTCGCCTTGTTCGACAAATTGAACGTAGATCGCATCAGCCTGGCTCGTCTCTTTACCTCGTAACAACGGCTGCCGGTGAAACCCTTGCCGGAAATATTTCCGGAGTGGATAGCGAGGGATTGCTCGAAGCTGGATCTTATCAACTTTATTATCGAGTTGTTGAAGAAGGTGAACCAAGGCCGCATCGCGCTATCGTTGAAACGGTCATATTGCCCGGCGGATTTCGTCTGCTTGTCGGACGCGACCTTGACGAAACCGATCGTTTTCACACCATTATCTTACGAGCAGCAGGCTGGTCGATCCTGCTTATTTTAGCATTAGCATTAATGGGCGGCATATTCGTAGCCCGTAGAGTATTAAGTCGTGTAGATCATATGACGGAAACGACACGAACCATTATGGCCGGTGACCTTTCAGGTCGTTTGGCGGTAACTGGAACGAATGACGAGCTTGATCGATTGGCGCAAAGTTTAAACGCGATGCTTGATCGCATTGGCGAATTGAT
>DAIOVR010000125.1:0-3769 GCA_036758905.1 Beijerinckiaceae bacterium
GACTTCGTCGATAATGCCGAGCAACATCTGCCCGCTTTCGTGAATATCCCGTGCATAAGCGCGATAGGCTTTGACGCGGTGTCGGCCTAAGAGCTCCGCCTCCATCACCTCGGAAAATCCTAGAATAGCGTTGAGGGGCGTGCGTAGCTCATGGCTCATGGTGGCCAGAAACCGTGACTTGGCGAGGTTGAGTTCCTCCGCGCGTCGTCGGGCTTCATCCGAATGGGCCTTTGCCTGTTCGAGATCTGCGATCAACGCATCTTTTTCGGCGCGAATGGTGAGATGATCGAGCGTTGTTTCCGATATCCGGCCAGCAAGATACAAAAAGAAGCCGATAAGGGCGATAGACAGATAAACCGTATCCGTGACGGCCCGTTCTGGAAAAAGGGACATCAGGATCAGATCACCGATGAGAATGGGCAAGAGTTGGAAGCCTAATGCGCCTCTTATGGCAGATGAGAAAACGAGGGATGAACCACCGAGTGCGACCGGAATAAAAACGAGAAAGGCGATATCCGGTATCCTGTCAGGCGCTGGCGAGGCCTGACTGATCAAGGCCCAGCCGGTACCTTGAATCGCTTCAAAACCGAGAAAAAGTATTTTAGCCGTTAGCTGTCGGAATTTAGGCCAGTAATCGGCAAGCATGAGCGATGCGGCCAGACCAACTCCGATTAGAAAAGCGCCAAATGGAATAGGCAATAGGGGCGGGCTAAAGGCACTAATGCCTAAAATTGGCATCAGCATGAGTAACTGCAATAAAATGGCTTTAGGCCGCGCGCGAGCGAACGTCATGAGAAGTTCATCGTCAAATCCGCGCGCTGTCCAATTGGAAAGCCCAGACGGCATTGCTGCGACACGATCCATCCCAAAGGCCAATTGGGTGGCGCGGCGACTTTGTGCAATAAGTCGGTTAAGCTCCGGGATCATTGATAATCGCCTAGTTTAATTTGTTAAAAGCTATCAACCATGGGTTAAATT
Organism: Beijerinckiaceae bacterium; assembly: GCA_036758905.1. GTDB lineage: Bacteria > Pseudomonadota > Alphaproteobacteria > Rhizobiales > Beijerinckiaceae > CAIUPE01. Next base: position 979 of record DAIOVR010000125.1, read on the forward strand.
CACACTGTCGAAAAACCTCAAATTGAAACTAAAATGGATACCTCCGTCCGGTTGACGCCTGCTACCAGGCTTGGAACCGTCTATATTTGAACCATAGGGTGACAAATGAAGTTATATGACAGTGTTCGGGCACCTAACCCGCGTCGTGTTCGGATTTTTTTAAGCGAGAAGGGCATCGAGATTCCAACCGTTACGGTGGATTTGGCGGCATTTGAGCATAAGGAGGCTGCGTTTGCGCAGGTTAATCCTTTGCGGAGGACGCCGGCTTTGGAGCTTGATGACGGCACTGTGATAACGGAGTCGGTTGCAATCTGCCGCTATTTTGAAGAAATCCATCCCCATCCCGCTCTGTTTGGCCGCACGCCGCTTGAAAAGGCATTGGTGGAAATGTGGAACCGTCGCGCTGAACTTGAACTATTTGTGCCGATTACCCATGCCTTTCGTCATGGCCATCCGGGCATGGCGAAACATGAAGTGCCGCAGATTGCCGAGTGGGCAGACGCTAATCGACCTAAAATTATCGAAGGCTTAGCGCTTCTCGATGAGCAATTATCGAAGACGCAATTTTTGGCAGGCGATGCTTTTTCAATTGCTGATATTACTGCGCTTTGCGCCATCGACTTCATGAAGCCAACAAAGACAAAAGTACCTGATGAAATGGCCTCTCTCTTGCGATGGCATCAAGAGGTTTCATCGCGGCCTAGCGCGCTCGCTTAAGGATTAGAAAGACCAAATCATGCATCCGATTTTTGAGGCACTTATATCAAAAGCGAAAGGCCAGTCCCGCTTACGTGTGGCGGTGGCTCATCCTTGTGATGCAGTGACGATGGAGAGCGTGGCGGCCGCATTCAAGGCCGGATTGATTGAGCCGATATTGGTGGGACCTGAAGCGAAAATACGCATGGCGGCCAATGAGGCCGGCCTTTCCGCATTTGAGTGGCCGATTATTAACACACCGCATAGCCACGCATCGGCGGATGCCGCCGTTGAACTCGTCCGTGCGGGCAAGGCTGATGCTTTGATGAAAGGAAGTTTGCATACGGATGAACTAATGTCGGCGGTCGTCGATCCGCTTCATGGGCTTAGAACCGAAAGACGCATTAGCCACTGCTATGTGATGGCCACCAAGGGGCATTCGGAGCCTTTAATTGTTACAGATGCTGCCATCAATATTGCTCCCGATCTCCATGTTAAAGCGGATATCGTTCAAAATGCGATCGATCTTGCGCATGCAATTGGGGTTGGCGAGGTGAGGGTAGCTTTGCTCTCGGCTACCGAGACGATCAATCCGGCGATTCAGTCAACACTCGATGCGGCAGCCTTATGTAAAATGGCTGATCGTGGGCAAATTACCGGAGCACTACTCGATGGTCCCTTGGCGCTTGATAACGCGATTGATATGGGTGCGGTAACGCAAAAGCATATTCGTTCGGATGTCGCCGGGCGAGCCAATGTGTTGGTTGTTCCGGATCTCGTGGCCGGGAATATTTTGGCCAAAACCCTATCCTTTATGGCGCATGCCGAAGCTGCTGGCATTGTTGTGGGTGCGCGCGTGCCGATTATCCTGACGAGCCGCGCTGATTCACTTGAGAGCCGAATTGTGTCTTGTGCGATTGCCGTGCATCTCGCAAAAATTCCGGTGCTTAAAGGCGTTGTGAAAGGCTAGTGACTTGCGCTCTTGGCGTGGACAGGTAGACATGAAGGGAGTGTTTTCACAGGATTGATTGATAATGTCGCAACTTGATGCCGTCCTTGCCCGCCTTGACCAAAACCGCGATGCCGCTTTGGCCCGTTTGTTTGATTTTCTTAAAATTCAATCGATTTCGACGGATCCCGCTTTTGCAGGTGAATGCCGTAAGGCCGCTGAATGGGTAAAAGCCGAACTGGCAAGTATTGGCATACAGGCCGAGGTGAAGGCGACGGGTGGCCATCCGGCGGTTACCGCTCGCGTAGAGGGCGACGCTAAGCGCCATGCGCTCTTTTATGGCCATTATGATGTGCAGCCGGTCGATCCGTTAAATTTGTGGGACACGCCTCCCTTTGAGCCGGTTATCACGACGCTTGAGGACGGACGCAAGGTTATCCGCGCACGCGGATCGGCGGATGATAAGGGTCAGATCATGACCTTTATCGAAGCGTGCCGAGCCTATAAGGAAGTTGTAGGCTCTCTGCCTATTGGTGTGACGTTTCTGATCGAGGGTGAAGAAGAGGACGGCTCTAAACATTTGCCGGCCTTTGTTGAAGCCGAAAAAGCCGCCTTGAAAGCGGACGTGGCGCTCGTATGCGATACGTCCATGTGGGATCGGAACACGCCTCAAATTACGTCTTCGCTTCGCGGTATGGTGTATGAAGAACTCACCATCAAAGCAGCAGACCGTGATTTACATTCCGGCCTCTTTGGTGGTGGCGCGCAAAATCCGATCCGCGTCTTAACAAAAATTCTGGCTGATCTGCATGACGCGGATGGCCGCGTCACACTTAAGGATTTTTATGAGGGCGTTCCTGAGACACCTTCTCAGGTGTTGGCGCAATGGGACACTTTGGGGCTGACGGCGGAAGAGTTTTTGGGTGGTGTTGGCCTATCCGAGCCTGCGGGTGAAAAGGGACGTCGGTTGATTGAAATGATTCAATCGCGCCCAACTTGCGATGTGAATGGCATTATTGGCGGTTATACCGGTATTGGCGCTAAGACGGTGATCGCGGCTGAAGCGAGTGCGAAAGTCTCTTTCCGACTTGTGGGCGATCAAAACCCTGCAAAAATTCGCGATGCGTTTCATGCCCATGTTCATGC
>DAIOVR010000125.1:3869-6804 GCA_036758905.1 Beijerinckiaceae bacterium
TGGGCGATCAAAACCCTGCAAAAATTCGCGATGCGTTTCATGCCCATGTTCATGCCAGGCTGCCGAAAGATTGTAGCGTTGAGTTTATCAGCCACAAAGGCTCGCCTGCCTTGGCCTTGCCTTTCGATATGCCAGACCTTGTTGCGGCCAAAACGGCCTTACAGGACGAGTGGGGCGTGTCGCCTGTAACGCTTGGTTCGGGTGGATCAATCCCGATTGTCGGTGACTTCAAGCGTATTTTAGGGCTTGATACGCTCTTGATTGGGTTTGGTCTTGATGATGACCGCATCCATTCGCCCAATGAAAAATATGATCTGACCAGCTTTGAAAAGGGTGCCCGCTCTTGGGCGCGTATTTTGGCTGCGTTGGCCTAAGGAGGAAAAACAATGTGGTCAAAAACCTGGACCTATTTTGACGGCGCTTGGCATGAAGGTAATCCTCCGATTTTGGGACCTCGCAGCCACGCTTTTTGGCTTGGCTCATCGGTGTTTGATGGTGCGCGTTATTATGAAGGTGTAGCCCCTGATCTTGATCTGCATTTTGCGCGTGTAAACCGATCGGCACTGGCCATGCATCTAAAGGCGTTGGTGAGTGTTGAGGAATGGGTGAAGCTGGCTTGGGAAGGGATTGCTAAATTTAGTCCCGATACAGCACTTTATATCCGTCCGATGTATTGGCCTGAAACGGGCAGCGGTGGTGTTGTTGCGCCCGACGGGGATTCCACACGTTGGCTATTATCCATTTACGAAGCGCCGATGCCTGTCGAGGCGGGTTCGTCGGTTACGCTATCGCCTTATCGGAGACCAACACCTGAGACGATGCCGCTGGATGCAAAGGCTGGATGTCTCTACCCGAATAATGGTCGCGCTTTGTTAGAGTGTCGCGCGCGCGGCTTTGATAATTGTCTTTTGACTGACATGCTTGGCAATGTTGCCGAACTCGCAACGGCCAATGTGTTTATGGCAAAAGACGGGGTGGTGTTTACGCCTGCACCTAATGGTACATTTTTGAACGGCATTACACGGCAGCGGACCATCAAACTGCTTGAAGCCTCTGGTCAAAAAGTGGTGCAGGGCGCTTTGACTTATAAAGATTTCAAAGGCGCGGACGAACTTTTCTCCGCCGGCAATTATGGTAAGGTACAACCAATCACGCGCATTGATGAGCGTGATCTCCAACCGGGACCGTTTTATCGCCAAGCGAAGGAGCTTTATGCGGCTTATGCAAAGGGCAAATAACCTCAGCGTCATTGCTTCGCGCTCGCTCGCAATGACGGGGTGTTTATTTTAAGGCCACTGCACGGTGGGTGGCAGGCTCGACAAGATCGACTCGACATTGCCGCCGGTTTTGAGGCCGAAGATCGTACCGCGATCATAAAGTAAGTTGTACTCAACATAGCGGCCACGGCGGATTTGTTGTTCGTCGCGGTCGGCGTCGGTCCACGGTGTTGATACATTGGCCCTTACGATAGCCGGATAGATCGCCTCAAAGGCGCGGCCAACATCCTGAGTGAAGGCGAAATCCGCCTCCCAATTCCCTGACTCGAGGTAATCATAGAAAATACCGCCGATGCCGCGTGGCTCGTTGCGGTGTTTCAGGAAGAAATACTCGTCGCACCAGGCTTTGTATTTTTCATAAGGTGCAATGGCGGAATGGGCATCGCATGGTGCCTTCATCGCCGCGTGGAAAGCGATTGAATCAGCGTCTTCTTGCGTACGGCGACGCATCATCACAGGCGTAAGGTCTGCGCCACCGCCGAACCAGGCTTTCGTGGTGACCACAAAGCGGGTGTTCATGTGAACGGTCGGGACGTTCGGGTTCCAAGGATGGGCGATCAGCGAAATGCCCGTGGCAAAAAAGCGGGGGTCTTCGTTGGAGCCGGGAATTTGCCCGCGAAATTCAGGTGCGAACTCACCATAGACGGTCGAGCAATGGACGCCGACTTTTTCGAAAACGCGACCCTTCATGATCGACATTACCCCGCCGCCGCCTTTGGCGCCCGAATGGTCGGTCCGGTGCCAAGGGGTCCGGACGAACCGTCCCGGGGAGGTCGCCTCTGGGAAGAATGGGCCGGAGGCTTCGTCTTCCAACTGTTCGAGATGGGTGCAAATTTTGTCGCGTAAGGATTGAAACCAGGTTTCTGCGCGCGCCTTGCGGGCTTCAATATCGGGGGAAATCGTCATGCCGCCGTCTCTCTATCTATAAGCCTTGAGGAAAAGCGTCCAATTGACGCAACGCCTCTCCCATAATCATTGCTGCCGTCACCGCGACATTCATCGAACGCAAAGTTTGCCGCATCGGGATCAGGATCCGGGCCTCGGCGGTCTCGTGTACATCGTCGGGTACACCAGCCGATTCGCGACCCATGAGCAGGATGTCGGTCTTCGCGTAGGTAAAATCGGTATAACGGGTTTCGGCTTTTGTCGAGGCGAGGACCAGCCGCAACCCCTCTGAACGGCGGAATTCGTTGAAATCCGACCATCCGATGTGTCGGATAATCGTGACTTGATCGAGATAATCCATGCCGGCGCGGCGAAAGGCCCGGTCAGACGCCGGAAAGCCTGTGGGTTCAATAATATGAGCGGTTACACCTAAACAGGCACAAAGCCGGAGCATGGTACCGGCGTTTTGGGGAATGTCGGGTTGGTAGAGCGCCAATTGCACGTCAATATTTTCCTTTTATGCACCATCTGCGGCAAAATGCTTTAAAAACGCATAACCATCATCCATCCGGACTATGGACAAGCGCCGCGCCTCATGTCACATGACGCGTCGATATGGGAAGCATTTGCGGCCCGTACCGATCAATGACGTTTGAGGACCGGCTTGGCAACCAGCGCCGCCAGCCGAATTCCGGAATCACCGAGGCGAAACGCTCCTTACGGAGACCCGCCGAGGGGGCGCTGGGTGCGAGGATGACAAAGTGGCAACAACT
>DAIOVR010000126.1:0-6756 GCA_036758905.1 Beijerinckiaceae bacterium
CCCTATCCTTCTCGATTGCATCGAGTGCACCGGCGGCAATTAAGCTTTCGAGCGTTTTCTTATTAAACAAGCGCGGATTAATCCGCCGTGCCAAATCCCCTAAATCTTTGAAAGGCTTATCGCCACGCGCTGCGACAAGACTTTCAACGGCCTGCGCACCGACGCCTTTGATGGCGGCTAACGCATAGCGAATGGACAATTGACCATCATTATCCTGATGGACCTCGAAGGTTACGCCGGAACGATTGATGGATGGAGGATCGACACGGAACCCAAGCCGCTGCGCCTCCCGCCTGAATTCAGAAAGCTTGTCGGTATTCGATAGGTCCAGCGTCATTGACGCCGCTAAAAATTCAACCGGGAAATTAGCCTTCAGATAGGCGGTTTGATAGGCCACCAAGGCATAGGCAGCCGCGTGGCTCTTGTTGAAGCCGTAATCGGCAAATTTCGCCAAGAGGTCGAAGATGGTATCGGCCGTTTTAGTATCCAACCCGCGCTCGACGGCTCCGGAGACGAAACGCTCGCGCTGCGCATCCATTTCCGCCTTGATCTTTTTACCCATCGCGCGGCGCAACAGATCGGCTTCACCAAGCGAATAACCGGAAAGGATCTGCGCAATTTGCATCACCTGTTCCTGATAAATGATGACGCCGTAGGTCTCTTTCAGAGATACTTCAAGTTTTGGATGAATATAATCCGGAACCTCATGGCCATTTTTACGAGCGTTATAAACGGGAATATTCGCCATAGGACCTGGGCGATAAAGGGCCACAAGAGCGATAATATCCTCGAACCGATCTGCCCGCATTTCGGCCAAGGCTTTACGCATGCCCGCGCTTTCCAATTGGAACACGCCAACCGTTTCGCCGCGACCGAGCATGTCAAAGGTTCGCGTATCATCGAGCGGGATCGTATCAAGATCGACCGAAATGCCGCGCGCACGGATCAATTCAACGGCCTTTTGAAGGACCGTTAGGGTCTTCAAGCCCAAGAAGTCGAATTTGACCAAACCAGCAGGTTCAACCCATTTCATGTTGAATTGGGTGACGAGCATAGCCGATTTAGGATCGCGATAGAGCGGCACCAATTGCTCGAGGGGACGGTCGCCAATCACAACGCCTGCCGCGTGGGTCGAGGCGTGGCGATGGAGGCCCTCGAGCACGAGCGCGATATCGAGCAATCGACGAACCGTCGGATCTTCGTCGGCGGCTTGGCGCAAGCGAATTTCGGTTGAAATGGCCTGTTCAAGCGTTACTGGATTAGCCGGATTTTGCGGCACGAGCTTCGTTAATTTGTCGACCTGTCCGTAAGGCAACTCCAATACGCGGCCCACGTCGCGAAGCACGCCGCGTGCTTGCAAGGTTCCAAAGGTGATGATCTGCGCCACACGATCCGCGCCATATTTGTGCTGGACATAGCGGATCACCTCATCACGCCGGTCCTGACAAAAATCGATATCAAAGTCCGGCATCGACACGCGATCGGGATTAAGAAAACGTTCGAACAGCAAACCGAAGCGCAATGGATCGAGATCGGTAATCGTCGTCGTATAGGCCACGAGAGAGCCTGCGCCCGAGCCACGACCAGGCCCCACCGGAATACCGTGTGCCTTCGCCCATTGGATAAAATCGGCAACGATCAGGAAGTAACCAGGATATTTCATCCGCTCGATAACAGCCAACTCGAATTCTAACCGTGATTCGTAGTCCTCAACCGTCAAACCGGGGGCCAAACCATGGGTATTAAGACGAGATTTAAGCCCTTCCACGGCCAGCTTTCGCAAGGCCGTTGCTTCATCCATCGGAGAATTCGCATCTCCCGCCGTAAAACTAGGCAAAATCGGTTTACGTGTCTTAGGACGGAATGAGCAGCGCAAAGCGATTTCGATGGTATTCGAGACGGCTTCCGGCAAATCCGCGAATAATTGTTTCATGGCCGCGCGCGATTTGAAATCGTGCTCCGCCGTTACCCGACGGCGCTCGGGATCCGATACAAGCCGACCTTCGGCAATGGCTAATAGAGCATCATGAGCGGCATAGGACGTTGGCTTCGCAAAATAGGCTTCATTGGTTGCAACAAGCGGCAATTCCAATCGATAGGCTAAGTCAATGAGAGCTGGTTCAACGGTGGTTTCATCGGCCAATCCATGCCGCTGAATTTCAACATAGAGGCGATCCCCGAATACGGCGTGTAATCGCTTTAACCGTGTTTCGGCCAATTCGCCCTGACCCGATAGAAGTGCCCGATCAACGGGACCCTTTGAACCACCTGATAAAGCAATTACACCGTCAGACGAATCCGCCATTGTTTGGAAAGCAACATGCGGTGCCTCGCCAATCTGGGGTGACAGATAGGCGAGCGACGACAGTTTCATGAGGTTCTCATAGCCCCGCTCGGAGGCCGCCAACAGGACCACCGAAGGATATACCGAATGAACAGCGCCTATCCTGCTCGGCGCGACATCGCCCATATCAAGCGCCAGCTCGATCCCGACTATAGGCTGGATCCCGGCTCCAGCCAGCTTCTCAGAGAACTCTAAGGCGCCAAAAAGATTGTTGGTGTCGGTTAAAGCAAGGGCCGGCATGCGGTCCTTGGAGGCGAGCTTTTTAAGCTCATCAATTTTTAAGGCGCCCTCAAGCAGTGAAAATGATGAATGGACATGGAGATGAACAAAACCAACCTCCTCCAAAATCCGACTCATCTGCACCCCCTCACCTTATCAGTGCTAGTCTTGCCCCGCTGAAGGGTTGGCAATCAAGCACGAAGCGAATGAGAGGATAAAAAATCGTTAGATAAAAACGCTCGACCACGCATAGATGGTTGCAAGAAAGGCTGAGAGTGCAGCGAGTTCGGTAACGTCTTCAACGAGAGAAAGAAGCATTGGAACCTCCATTCGATTGCGATGAATGATAATATGTTCACGTTTTGTTCTTTAGCAAGTTGAATCTTTAGAAACGTCTATCGACTTTTTTAAGATGATTAACAAAAGTTTAATTTAACTCAACAACTAGACCATTTCGAATGGTGACGCGCCGATCCATTCGGGACGCTAATTCAAGATTGTGGGTGGCAATAAGAGCAGCGAGACCTGTTACTTTCACAAGGGATAAAAGCGTCTCAAAAACACGTTCTGATGTCGATGGATCAAGATTTCCAGTTGGCTCGTCCGCAAGCAAAACTCTTGGCCGATTAGCAACAGCACGCGCTATCGCCACTCGTTGTTGTTCGCCTCCTGATAATTCAGCCGGGCGATGTGACAATCTTTCTCCAAGACCGAGATATTTCAGAAGATCGGCGGAGCGCTGCCGTGCTTCAGCCTTATCAAGACCCGCGATCATTTGTGGCAACATCACATTTTCGAGGGCTGTAAACTCGGGCAGCAAATGATGGGCTTGATAAACAAATCCAAGATCGCTGCGCCGAATAGAGGTGCGCTCAGCATCCGGCAAAGCCATGGTTGGCCGGGACCCGATATAGATTTCGCCAGCATCAGGACGCTCGAGCAGGCCTGCCAATTGCAACAAGGTCGACTTACCCGTTCCCGAAGGTGCAATAAGCGCCACCGATTGTCCCGGCCACACCGCTAAATCGGCGCCTTTGATGATATCAAGCGTGTGTTCAGCATCAACGAAACGCCGCTCGACTTTCCATAAAAACAAAACGGGATCTGTACCCTTTTTCGGATCAGCGTCAGTCATTCGTAACGTAACGCCTCCACAGGATCGAGGCGAGCGGCCCGCCAAGCCGGATAAAGCGTCGCAATCAAGGAAAGGAGCAGCGCCATTCCTACCACAACAGCTACTTCGCTTGGGTCAACATCAGCGGGTAAATGGCTCAAGAAATAAAACTCTGCCGGAAACAGATTGGTTTGCGTTAATTTCGAGACAAATGCCCGCAAATTTTCAACATTGAGCGCAATCACCGTACCCAAGGCAAAGCCGGCAAAGGTACCGACAAACCCAATCGCCGCCCCTGTAATGAGGAAAATGCGCATGATCGCGCCACGCGTCGCCCCCATGGTTCGCAGGATCGCAATATCGGCGCTTTTATCTTTCACCAACATGATCAGGCCTGAAACAATATTTAGTGCGGCCACCAAGACGATCAGCGTCAAGATTAAAAACATGACATTGCGTTCAACTTCCAAAACCCCAAAGAAGGTTTTGTTGCGTTGACGCCAATCGGTCAGAAACAATGGGCGTTCAATTCGTGCCGATATGGCGGACTTGGCTTCATCGACGCGGTCGGGATTAGCAAGGAAGAGTTCAATCGCACTCACATCACCTTCGCGGTTAAAATAGGCCTGCGCCTCCTCAAGCGGCATATAGACAAAGGCCGAGTCAAATTCCGACATGCCAATTTCATAAATTGCAGCCACGGGATAAGTCTTAATCCGTGGCGCGGTACCAAAGGCGGTCTGTGCGCCCTTAGGAGCGGTGAGCGTGATATTGTCGCCGGGTCGCAAAAATAATTGCTCGGCCAAACGCTTGCCTATTACCACACCGGAATTGCCATTGAACCCGTCAAGCGTTCCCATTTTGATATTGTTCGCAATCGCTGGGATGCGTTTGATGTCGCCTTCGCGAACGCCTCGAACCAAGACGCCACCGGCTCCCGATTGGGCGGACGCGAGCGCCTGTCCTTCAACCAGAGGAAGCGCAAGTAAGACAGAAGGTATTCGCTCCAATGCCTTTGATAAATCGGCATAATCAGTCAACGGCTTTTCGATAGCGCCTACAAACACATGGCCATTAATGCCGACGATTTTATCCAAAAGCTCTTTGCGAAAGCCGTTCATGACGGACAATACGATGATGAGCGTTGCCACACCCAACATGATGCCCACAAAGGAAAAGCCGGCGATCACGGAAATAAACCCTTCACGCCGCCGCGCGCGAAGATAGCGCAAGGCGATGAGCCATTCGAAGGCAGCAAATGCCTTCGATCGGTTTTCGTTCATCGGGCCTTGGGCTGGCGTCGCAGTCATTAATCGATCAAACGGTCAAACGCGCTACCGCGTCTTCAATCGACAGCAATTCGCGTTCACCCGTCTTGCGACGCTTCAATTCAATTTTTCCCTCGGCAAGACCCTTGGGGCCCACCAGAATTTGCCAGGGCGAACCAATCAAATCGGCGGTCGCGAATTTCGTTCCCGGACGCTCATCACGGTCATCATATAAAACGTCTTTACCTCGGGACGTCAGCGCTTTGTAAAGCGTCGCGCACGCTTCGTCTGTCGCAGCGTCGCCGATTTTGAGATTAAGCAATGAAACATCGAACGGTGCCACAGCGTCCGGCCAAATGATCCCCGCCTCATCATGCGAGGCTTCAATCAACGCCGCGACCAAGCGAGATGGGCCGATGCCATATGAGCCCATATGCACAGGCGTTTCCCGCCCGTCAGGTCCAGTAACTGTCGCCTTCATGGGTTCAGAATATTTGGTGCCAAAATAGAAAATATGGCCCACCTCGATACCGCGAGCGGAAATCTGTCGCTCTTCAGGAATAGCATTATACGCAGCCTCGTCATGCATTTCAGACGTTGCCGCATAAGGCGCCGTCCAAGCCTTGAAGATGGAATCCAGCGCCTCACGGCTATCGAAATCTGTATCGACTGCAGGCGTTGGTTGATCAAGCACCGCTTTATCCGCAAACACCTCGCTCTCGCCGGTAGAAGCGAGAATGATAAATTCATGACTCAAATCACCACCGATCGGCCCCGTATCGGCACGCATCGGAATCGCGGTCAGGCCTAAACGGGCAAAGGTACGCAAATAGGCAACAAACATCTTGTTGTAAGAATGGCGCGCGCCTTCCTGATCAAGATCGAAGGAATAGGCATCTTTCATCAAAAATTCGCGGCTTCGCATAACACCAAACCGAGGCCGTACCTCGTCGCGGAATTTCCACTGAATATGATACAGATTAAGCGGGAGATCTTTATAGGAACGAACCGATCCGCGGAAGATTTCCGTGATCATTTCCTCATTGGTTGGACCGAACAACATCTCGCGTTCGTGGCGATCCTTAATCCGGAGCATTTCCTTGCCATAGGCATCATAGCGCCCCGACTCGCGCCACAAATCAGCCGACTGGATCACGGGCATGAGTAACTCGACCGCCCCAGACCGATTCTGTTCTTCCCGGATAATTGCGTTGATCTTGTTGAGAACTTTAAGCCCCAACGGCAACCACGCATAAATTCCTGCTGATTCTTGGCGGATCAAACCTGCCCGAAGCATCAAACGATGCGAGACAATCTCGGCTTCTTTCGGTGTTTCACGGAGAATCGGTAGGAAATATCGCGACAGTCGCATGACAAGATCTCTTCTTTAGGGCAACGCGCTCATCAAAGCGCCACAGGATCAGACGTTTGAACCGCATCATGCCACAAAATACAAGCGATTGCCGCCCTACAAATGCTGTAGAAAATCAAGATAAGCCGCTTTTATAGGCGTTCGTACTTTTTTACGGCAATTTCATGTCGGAAGGGATGACAGGTCAAAAAAAGTAGGCTAGCTTCACTGCGCCTTGGAGATAAAAGAGGTCGCGCCCATGTGGAAGACGGCACAAGGTCCAAGTCTGGGGAGGAACAGTTACTAAGGGTTGAAGAGACTTAAAGTCCGGCCGTTCTATCATCGGCTTAGCCTTAGAAACATGATGAAATTAGCAATCAAGGCAGGGATAACACCCTGCCTTTTTTAATGACAAATCAATGCGTTGCAGCGATTATTCAACAAATTGAATAAAGAGCGA
>DAIOVR010000127.1:0-6643 GCA_036758905.1 Beijerinckiaceae bacterium
GCCGATATTAATGTAGCGGCGATAGATATAGATGGCTTCTTCGAACCGCTCACCCGCGATCAATTTCTCACACGTCTCGATGACGCTCTGAATTGAATTAAATGTATCGGGTTGAATAAAAAATGTAACGTTCTGTTCCATCACGGTTGAAATAATACGATCCGATAAATCTTTTGTAATCATATTATTTGTTAGATTAATTGATTTTAATTCGTCAATAATTCCATCTTCGAGTCTATTCAATTTTTGATAAATCTTGGCTCTAGTATCGTAGAACAAATTGTAGGTATTGTTTTTTTTGATTGCTCGGTTGATATGAATAAGAGAGGCCTTATATTGCTCCGCATTATAAAAAATTACCGCTAATGAGTAGTTTGCTATGACATTATCTGCGTCATGGATTACTGCCGCCGCAAACTGTTTCATTGCGTCGTCAACTTGTCCTGATTTTTGTAAATCAAGACCCAATTGAACAATCTTCTCAACTTCAACGGACATGAAATTAGCGTTCCTCGTGTGTGTCAATGATCCGGTTTAGGTATTTTCCGTAATTTGTTTTTTCAAATTTGAGTGAGAGCTGTCTGGCCTTAGATATGTTGATGAATTTATTTTTAAGTGCAATTTCTTCTAAGCAAGCGATCTGAATACCTTGCCGCTTCTGAACGGTTCTAACAAATTCTCCAGCCTCAATAAGTGAATCATGTGTGCCCGTATCAAGCCACGCATAACCACGGCCAAGACGCTCGACGTAGAGTGTACCCTTTTCAAGATAAGCTCTATTAACGTCTGTAATTTCATATTCACCTCTGGCCGAGGGTTTAATATTTGCAGCGATATCTAAAACTTTATTATCATAAAAATAGAGACCCGTAACAGCCCAGTTCGACCGGGGTTGTACCGGCTTTTCTTCGATGGTTTGTGCGCGCTCGGCCTCGTCGAAACTGACGACGCCATATCGTTCAGGGTCTTCAACGTGGTATGCAAAAACAGTTGCTCCGCTCTTCCGTTTGGACGCCGAAATCAACTTTTCGGTTAAGTTTGCGCCGTAGAAAATATTATCACCCAATACGAGTGCGACACTGTCAGTTCCAACGAAATTCCGTCCAATCGTAAAGGCCTGTGCAAGGCCATCAGGCTTCTGCTGAACGGCATACGAAATATTGATACCCCAATCCGATCCGTCACCCAATAAATGGCCATAATTGCTCATATATTCCGGGCTCGATATCAACAGGATATCTTTAATGCCGGCCAGCATCAAAACCGACAAGGGATAATAGATCATCGGTTTGTCATAGACCGGAAGGAGCTGCTTATTAACGGCCATCGTCGCGGGATAAAGTCTTGTGCCTGACCCGCCGGCTAAGATAATGCCCTTCATTGGAATTCCCCTTGGATAATTTCTGAAACGATTAATCGCACGGCGTGGCGGCCATCTTTTGGATTAATGTGGAACGCTTCGCTAATAGCCTGCGTATTAAGACAAGAATTTTTAGGTCTGCGTGCTGGCGTTGGGTATTCGCTTGTAGATATTCGCTCAATGCGGGACGCGGGTCGGCCATATTCAGTTAAAATTTCCATAATTTGCCCAGCAATATCGGCCCAGCTTACGGAACCCGAATTGCAAAAATGAAATGTGCCGCGTTGAGCGTCTTTCGACGATATAAGTTCTGCTGCGATGTGAATAAGCGCGGCTGCCAATTCGCGCGCTGATGTTGGTGCGCCTATTTGATCGCTTACGACGCGCAGAACGCTTTGATTGACGGAAAGCCGTATCATTGTCTTTATAAAATTGGAGCGATATGGGCTTACGACCCACGATGCTCTGATAATGGCGTGATTTGGGTTATGCGTGCGCACTTCGCGCTCACCGGCTTCCTTGCTCAAACCATATACATTGATGGGCCCGGTAACGTCGGTCTCAATATAGGGGCGATCAAGGTCACCTGAAAAAACATAGTCAGTCGATACATGTACGAGCGGAATACCGAGGTTAGCCGTCAATTGAGCCAGCTTTGCAGGGCCATCACGATTGATCAGGAACGCTTCGCTCGTATTATCCTCGGCCTTGTCGACAGCAGTGTAGGCTGCGAGATTAATGACACAGTGCCATACATTGCTAAAAAGCATGCTACGCATTTTTTCGGCGTCGCTGAGATCGAAATCTTGGCGCGTCGGGAAGACCAACTCGGTCTCAGAAATTGAGCCAAGCGCCTTCATAGCCTGGCCTACTTGCCCATCGCCGCCGGTTACCAAGATACGCTTCATTAGCCTGCCAATCCCCGGCGTGTCGTGGTACCCTTTGTTGTTAGAAGGGGGCTCCACCAGGATTCATTTTCAAGATACCATTTGACTGTTTTTTCTAAGCCCGATTCAAAGCTTTCGAGTGGCTGCCAACCCAAGTCTCGACGGAGCTTGGTGCTATCAATTGCGTAACGAAAATCGTGGCCAGGTCGGTCAGCGACGAAGCGAATTTGGTCCGCATAGCGGCTTCCGTTGGCTTTCGGCCTAATGACATCCAATATGCTACATAGCGTAGTAACGACGTCAATATTGCGACGCTCGGCATTACCTCCAACCGTGTAGGTTTCACCAACAGCGCCACGTTCGAATACCGCTTTAATCGCCCGCGCATGATCCTCAACAAAGAGCCAGTCTCTAATATTTTCACCCTTTCCATATACGGGTAAATCATCGCCCGAAAGCGCCCGCAAAATAATCAATGGAATGAGTTTCTCGGGGAAGTGATAGGGGCCATAATTATTCGAGCAATTGGTAATAGTGATCGGAAGGCCATAGGTATGGTGCCAGGCCCGCACGAGGTGATCCGATCCGGCCTTAGATGCTGAATAGGGCGAGCGCGGATCGTAAGCCGTTTGTTCGTCAAATAAGCCTGTATCACCCAACGTCCCAAATACTTCGTCCGTTGAGACGTGATGAAAGCGAAACGCCTCCTTGCGCTCGCCGGACAGCGAGAACCAATGGTAGCGAGCGGCCTGAAGCATCGAATAAGTACCAACAAGATTGGTTTCAATAAAGGCGCTGGGTCCATCGATTGAACGATCTACATGGGATTCTGCGGCCAGATGAACCACAATATCGGGATCAAATGACTTAAAAGTGCTTTCAAGTAAGACTGCGTCGCAAATATCGCCATGAATGAATTGATAGTTTGAGCTTTGCGCCACAGGTGCGAGCGACGTCAGCGTTCCCGCATAGGTTAATTTGTCATACGCAAGGACATTAAAAGATCCGCTATTTACGAGTTGACGCGTGAGGCAAGAACCGATGAAGCCTGCGGCCCCGGTGATGATGACGCGTTTCAGTTGATCCCTCGGCGTAACCATTTTATGCAATCTCCGTTAGCGACATCGGCGTACCATCATAAGTAAAAGGACTCTCGAAGTCTTTGAATCTTGGCAAGGTCGCATCCTTTGGGGAGAGCAAGCTAGTTGATGAAGGGGAGGGCCAATTTATGTTCAGGTCCGCATCATTCCAAACAAGGCCGGCATCGCACTCTGGCGAATAAAAGTCGGTGACTTTGTAAGCGACTTCGGTATCTGGCTCCAACGTTATAAGGCCATGGGCAAAACCTGCCGGGATGTAGACTTGACGTCCATTAGCGGCGGATAATTCTACTGAAACATGTTGTCCGTAGGTTGGTGAGCCGCGCCGAATATCGACTGCCACATCAAAAATTGCACCGCGTGTGCACGATACGAGTTTCCCCTGCGCGTGGGGCGGCACTTGGAAATGTAGACCACGGACTGTGGAGGCTGATTTCGAATAGGAGCAATTGTCCTGGCAAAAAGAAACTTCGGCCGCATGACTCAAAAAACGTCTCGCGCTAAACGTTTCAGCAAACCAGCCGCGATCGTCGACAAATCGGCGAATGTTAAAAACAACAATGGACATTCATACTCCTGACAATCCGACTAGGCCTTCTATAGTCACCAACAACATAAAAATTTCTTAAATTCGAAGCACGAAGCCCGAATTGGAGGAGTGTAGTGCCTTCGTCGCCGTCAGTGCCACCTCGTAAGGGCTCAGCAATGTTGCTGGATCTTCTTCAAAGAAGTTATTTCGACGCATTTCAGTATCGGTTCGGCCGGGTACGATGCAATTGACGCGAATTTCATCATCTTCCCATTCCTCGGCAAGCCCTTGGGTAAGATTAACAATAGCCGCTTTACTTGCCGAATAGGGCACATAGCCGCCGCGCCCCCTCGTGTAGGATGACGAGGAAAAATTCAAAAGCATTCCCTTTGTTTCACGTAACGAGTCAAAACTCGCCTTTGCCACATTGAGCGTCCCAAGGAGATTAATTTGTATTTGATCGGCCATCATCTCAGCCGTCTGCTCTGCAATGGGCTTGGTTAGCAGGAGGCCTGCAGTATTAATGACATAATTTAATTTGCCATGGCTCTTGTGAGCTTGTTCAATAGTCCGCTCGACATCGCCAAATTTAGCAATATCGCACCCTGTTGCACGGGACGCGACAGAGACTTGGCAGCCTGAGCCAACAAGGATTTGTTGCATGGCTAAGCCGATGCCCGCCGAGCCACCAAAAATAAGCGCTGACTTTCCCTTGAAATCGACGCCCTTTAAATTGGGATCAATTTTGTTTGAGCGAATTCGAAAAAATTCGTCAGCAATCACGAGGTCCGATTCTTCTGTGACTTTAATGTTTTCAGATGATCCACGTACAATTTTAATCCGGGCAAAGGGGTCAGCTGCCAAGACCACTCCGCAGTCGTCAGTGAAATCGCCGAGCCGTTCAGAGCTTAATTGTTGGTACGCTGCACTAAGACGCGTAAAGCGGAATGCTTGCGGGGTTTGTCCACGCCATATCTTGTTGCGATTAGGGATCGATTGGATCAATCCGTCATTTTCAACAATGATGGTATCGCTTGCTGGAATAGCAACGTCGACTGCCTCAAATTCTTCAAGTGCATCAATGACTTCGAATAAAATTGATTTATTCAGAAAGGGTCTAGCGGCTTCGTGAATGATGATATTCTTAGGCGGGTTGATGGACATATGCTTAAGCGCAGAAAGGGTCGAGCCCTGACGGGTCGAGCCGCCAATAATGACTTCCGCATTTTTATATTTCGACACGATCGACCGTGTCATATCGATCAAGTCGCCTGGTGCGACAACAACAATTTTTGCCTCGGGCCCGACTGCTACGAGGCAATCCAAGCTATGCTCAAGCAGGGTCTTCCCTGCAATTCGAATGAATTGCTTTGGGATGTCCCAACCCACGCGGCTGCCGCTGCCTCCGGCCAGCATGATAAAGGAAAAATCGTTCATGGACGTACTTTCCGTATATACTTACGATGCTATTTTCTGCTTAAGCATCAGATCTTTTTTTTCAGCGAATTCCTTAATTTTTTGGAATAGCTCGTTATTCATTGAGCACTCTCGATCCGCAAACTTGTCCAAAACGTTTAAAACACGAACAACGCGGCCATATTTATTCTGCACCATCGCGTCGATGATATTTAACCGGGAAACTAGCATGTGGACTAATCCACCCTGATCGATAGTTGAAGGCGATTCGACGTGGGACACGTAGTCCGGGATGGATACTTTCCAATTTCCAAAATTTTCGGTCAGGTTCAGGTCGATGTCAGACGGTACGGATATCTTGGTGCCTAGGAATTCTGCCTCACGTAAAATGAAGGGCGTAAATTCAAAGCGTTGGGTGTAATCCCAAGGCGCATTAACGCCTGTTACGACTTTATTTCCTTCGTGCCGGTAGAAAAACATATCGATCGTCATTCCGGTTTCGAGATGACCGACGGGCAGTTGGTACATTTTACTGCCCCGTAGATATTCGAAATAGATATGGAATTTTCCAGTCTTTAAAATTGCCTCAACAATATCAAACTGGTCCTCCCAACCGAATAACCCGACATCAATATCCTTATCGTGTGATAACACGGTACCGATGCGAGCGTAGCCGAGAAGTGTTCCAGACACGAGAAAGAGCTGCTTGCCTACAGACTGAAGCACTTCTTGCAGATCTGACAAGGCCTTGCCGGCTCCGTCTGGGTCAAATTCCGTCTTCTTTTCTGATATCAATTCCTTAAGCTCAGCACCTTCTGTGCCCATTTCAACGGCTTCAATTTTTGCTTCACCACCGGCTTCGCAATAAGTTTGAATAAAGCGGTCTAAATTGTAAATTGACGCTTTATAATCACCCAAATGACAGTAAGCCTCTGCTAGGCGATGAAATGCTACAAAGTTTTCACGCCCCATAATCGAATCTGGCGCATGCTTGATGACGCTCTGCCATTTATCTGCCTTAGCAAATGAAATGACGGCATGAAGATTAACGTTATCTCTTAAATCGTCATCCACGCCTAACGGGATCGCACCCAAAATATGTAAATAGCAGCGGGCAAGGGCCTCCCAATCAATTGTATCCCTCAAAAGCGAATGCCGCTCAGTTATCCGATATTTTAGGCTAGTCAGTACGGCCAAGTCCGGACCAGTCTTTAAAAAGCCCAAGATAATTTTTTCAGCTAAGATAAAATCTTCAAAATCAATTGCCAATTCTATAGCATCGAGCCAATTGGCTATATCGGTATCGCGCGAAACGGCACTGGCGCGTATTGATGGCGCCTTCTTTATGAGC